>NZ_JBZXVU010000033.1:0-120438 GCF_058892565.1 Hirschia sp.
CATTGACAAATTGGTCCAACAGGTAGAAACATCCCACTCCACGACTGGCAGAGTTGTTTTGACACTTAATATGCGGGGAATCATCCCAGTTATTCATAAGGAAAATGGAGTTCACACAAGCATATGGCCCGGCTCTACCAACAAATAGCTCAAGAGTTACAATATGAGATTGCTACCGGTGTCTTTCAGCTCAATGAGCGTCTGCCGTCTGAACGAGTCCTTGTCGAGCGCTTCAATGTATCCAGAACAATTGTAAGAGAAGCACTTCTTTATCTGGAAATTCTAGGACTTATTTCAATTAAAACTGGCGCAGGTGCGACTGTCATCGCAAAGCAAGCCATAAGCGATTTAGGACCAGACTCACAAAATGTCGGCCCTTTTGAACTTTTGGATGTGCGTATTTTTGTTGAAAGTGAAGCCGCTTATCTAGCCGCTAGTCGTATTTCCGAAATTGAGTTGGAACGCCTCAGACAAATTCTTGATGATATGTCGATAGAAAACCAAACCCAAACCGATGATGAATTAGCAGACCGTGAATTTCACCTCACGATCGCACGCGCATCTGGAAACTCAGCTTTAGAATCAACAGTTGCACACCTGTGGAGTCTACGCTCAGAAAGTCCCCTTCTCCTTAGCACCAGAGATAAAGCCAGAAAAAACGGTATTAAGCCAGTCATCTGGCATCATGAAGAAATACTCAAAGCCCTAGAACGCAAAGATCCACGCGGTGCCTATGCAGCAATGCAAAGTCATCTTGTCTGGGTCAAAAGCGCGTTCTTAGACTCAACCGACATAGACAGCTCGGCTCCTACGCCCAATCTAAACACACAAAAAATTGAACCTCCTAAATCAGAGACGAATTAAAATGACAAAGCCATTGAAACTAAATCCCGACAGATTGTTTCCAGCCGACTCAAAAGAACGCGATATTGCGCGTAATCTTTATAAGTCAGTCGCTGATTTGCCAATTATCTCCCCTCACGGGCACACAGACCCGAGCTGGTTTGCTGATGATGAAGCCTTTCCTAACCCAGCCCAATTGCTGATTACGCCTGATCACTATGTCTTCAGAATGCTTTACTCTCAGGGCATTGCGCTATCAAAACTTGGCGTTCCAACAATAGATGGCTCCCCCACGGAAACAGACGGCCGCACCATTTGGAGATTACTCGCCGAGAACTATCATTTATTTCGCGGTACACCTTCTAGAACATGGTTGGACTGGGTGTTTGCCGAAGTCTTCAAATTGGACGTCATGCTGGATGCAGAAACATCCGATCTTTATTATGATGTTATGGCTGAGAAACTAAACTCACCAGAATTTCGCCCAAGAGCACTCTATAAGAAATTCAATATAGAGCTACTTTCTACAACAGAAGGTGCATTGGACGATTTACGTCACCATAAGAAAATCTCAGAATCTGGTTGGGATGGTCGCGTCATTACTACCTATCGTCCAGACAGTGTGATCGACCCTGAATTTGAAGGCTTTCTTGATAATGTTGAAGCATTTGGAAAACTCACAAATGAAGACACAACCGACTGGGCTGGATATCTAAATGCTCACCGCAGCCGCCGCGAATATTTTAGAAATGTCGGTGGAGCAACAGCAAGCGATCACGGATTTGAAACGGCAACGACCGCAAATCTGTCCCCTCAAGATGCTGAAGCTCTTTTCAACCGTGTCATCAAAGGCAATTGCTCAGCCCAAGATGCTGAATTATTTCGTGGTCAAATGCTAACTGAAATGGCCCGCATGAGCTTGGATGACGGCATGACAATGCAGATACATGCAGGAAGCTGCCGTAACCATAACCAATCGGTATTCGAACAATTTGGGCGGGATAAAGGTGCGGATATTCCTGTGCAGACAGAATACACACGCGCTTTAAAACCATTGCTAGATGCTGTTGGAAATGAGCCGTCTCTAACTGTTATTCTCTTCACTCTAGACGAAGATAATTACAGCAGAGAACTCGCTACAATGGCTGGTCATTATCCTGCTTTAAAACTTGGACCTCCATGGTGGTTCCACGACAGCCCTGAAGGTATGCGCCGCTTCCGTGAGAAAACAACAGAAACTGCTGGTTTCTACAACACTGTTGGTTTCAATGATGACACGCGCGCCTTCCTCTCAATTCCAGCACGTCATGATGTTGCCCGCCGCATGGATTGTGGCTGGTTGGCAAAACTCGTCGCCGATCACAGATTGGACGAAACTGAAGCAGCCGAAATCGCTAAGGACCTCACATACAATCTGCCGAAAAAAGCCTATAAATTATGAAGACTCCAATCATCATTCTTCACGAAAGAGACAATGTCGGCATAGCGCGTGCCGACATTGACACTGGCGACACAATTCTTGACGACATACTCGCAATAAACGCGATAAAAAGTGGACACAAAGTCGCCACTAAAGACATAAAAACTGGTGACTCTGTTTTAAAATTTGGACAACATATCGGCACCGCATCGACAAATATTCAGCGCGGTGAGCACGTTCACATCCACAACATAACCGCAGAACGAAAAGAAAATGCAAACTCCGCTTCCAGTAAATGGCAGTCCTCCCCTCCTGAAACGAAAGCCACTTTCCAAGGCTATGTCCGAGCAGATGGAAGTGTTGGAACACGCAATTACATTGGCATTCTAACAACGGTAAACTGCGCGGCGACTGTTGCGAGACAAATTGCTGAACAAGCCAAAACACAGCTAGCAAACTACCCTAATGTGGATGGTGTTGTGGCCCTAACTCACACGACAGGCTGTGGAACATCCTCTTCTGGGGAAGGCACAGATAACCTACGTCGAACCATTGCTGGATTTGCACAACATGCGAATTTTTCAGCTGTCCTCATTATAGGGCTAGGCTGTGAAGCTAATCAGCTAAGTGTGCTACTAGAAAAACAAAGCCTAACTGAAAGTGATCGTCTCAAAACACTACAAATTCAACAAGTTGGCGGCACACGCCATGCTATTTCTCAAGGGTTAGAAATTGTTGAAAACATGATGGAAGAGGCAAACAAAGCCAGACGATCTGAAGTCAGCGCGTCCCATCTTTCACTTGGGCTTCAATGTGGAGGTTCCGATGCATTATCGGGTGTCACAGCCAACCCCTCATTGGGGGTCGCAGTGGATATGCTTGTTCGCCAAGGCGGAACAGCCATACTGGCAGAAACACCTGAGATTTATGGTGCTGAAGAACTCCTGCTGAACCGCGCAGAGACAGAAACTGTCTCGCAAGATCTACTAGAACGTATTGCATGGTGGGAGGATTATGTCGCCCGCAACAAGCAGGAATTAAACAATAACCCCTCTCCGGGAAACTTAGCCGGCGGCTTAACAACAATCCTCGAAAAATCACTTGGTGCTGTCGCTAAATCCGGCTCTTCTCCTCTATGCGGCGTATACCAATATGCTGAAATCATTAAACAAAAAGGGTTAGTCTTCATGGATTCTCCAGGATATGACCCTTGTTCTGTTACAGGTGAGATAGCCTCTGGCGCAAATATGATTTGCTTCACAACAGGTCGTGGTTCTGTCTTCGGGGCAAAACCTGTTCCTAGCCTAAAAATCGCTTCAAACTCAAACCTTGCTACCTATATGGATGAAGACATTGATGTTGATGCCGGCCAAGTCGCAATGGGGACCGAAAGTGTTGAAGATGTTGGAGCCAGAATATTCCAACTTATCCTAGATACAGCATCTGGGCACCAATCTAAATCTGAAGAATTTGGTTTCGGTGACATGGAATTTGTACCTTGGCAAATCGGTGCAACCATATAATTTAAATTATTTAAAATCATATAGTTACAAACTATCACAAATACCATCGACAGGTTTTCAGGTCATGATCGTTTAATACGGGTGTAACAGCCAAGGTATAGTAATGATCATGACCGCTCCCGCTATTTTTGTACGAAAAAATATAAAGAGAACCTCCCCCCTCGTTTTCTTGACTATCCTCTACTCAACTTGCTCCCCTTTAGCTTTGGGACAAGAAATTAGCGCCTCGACAAGCACACCCGTTGAAACAGCAACCTTAAACAATGGGTCAGCAAGTGATCTAACGATTACAGATGATGGATCGATCGAGTGGGACGGTGTAGATGACCAAGTCGCGGTTACCGTAAACTCTTCAAATAACGTTACAATTGACGGAGACATCACTTTAGAAAACTCAGACAATAATGTCGGCGTCAAAATAAACCCAAACCTTTCTTCAACCATCAACCTTTCAGGTGCAATCAATCTTATAGAAGATTACGCAAGAACCGACACTGATGATGATGATGACCTCGACGGACTAATTGCTGAAGGAACAAATAGACACGGAATATTTCTGGAAAGTGGCGGCATCAACACTGGTGATATCATATTGCAGTCGGGTTCAAGTATTTACGTGGAAGGCAACAACTCTACAGCGGTCACATTGCAGTCAGGCTTGAATGGCAATTACATACAAGATGGGTCGATATCAGTATATGGTGCAAATTCAACGGCATTAGACATACAAAATGATGTAAACGGAAATGTTCGTGTGAGCGGAGGTGTCACAGCCAATGGTGAAAATGCATCAGCTATTTCCATAGCAGGAGATATTACTGGGAACCTCACTCTAGAAAACACAATCACTTCGACAGGATTCACCAGCACAACTTCATCCAATTATATTGGTCCTGACGATATCGATGACGATACTGCTGCATTGGAAGATCGTTTAGATAATGATGACCTGTTCAATAGCGCTTCCAGCGTCAGCATCGGCGGAAGCATTGCGAATGGTCTTCTTATAAATGGATACCACGATTATGTGGATGATGGGATAGCCGCTGATGATGACGAAACAAAAGATACCATTGATGATTACAATGAAAATCGCGGCACTGGTTATATTTCAACATATGGCTCATCCCCTGCTCTTCAAATTACACCTGACTTAATCATTGGCTCAAGTTCAGATCTTGTGCTGGGTTCTGTTGTTGAGACAGTACGAGACACCCTTGATGACGACGAAGACGAAGACACTAATGAAGTGCTTGCAACCTTCAATTTTGATCAAGGGCTAGTAAATCTGGGAACCATATACGCAGATGGTCAGAATGTTGGCTTTTCCGCGACCGCACTTGAAATATCTGGAAGCGCGGATGGCAACCTCAACACAATCATTACAAATGGAATACTGAACTCAGGAACCATGAGCACCACTGCATTTGAAGCAAATGCAACTACAGTGAATTTAGGACAAGGTGCAATAATATCGTCAATTACAAATGATGGAAGCATCATATCCAATAGTACCGGCTCCAGCGGAAGCCATTCCATTGCAATTCAAATTGGCAATGGAGCCAATCTCGAAACTATCGAAAACACAGGGTATATTACTGCAAAAATCACCGATGATACTGGATATTCAACTGCTATACTTGATCACTCGGGGACTCTAACCTCCATTTTCAATAATGGGTACATTTCTTCATACTATGTAGACGATGATTCCGACGATGACGAATATGACGATAATGACAACAAGATTTCGGAATTTACAGGCCGCACAATCGCAATAGACGTAAGCCAGCATACAGCCTCACAAGGCGTGACAATTGTTCAAGGAAATACAAATTCTACCTCGCCGTCCATATATGGAGACATTCTTTTTGGAGCCGGCAATGATACGCTAGACATTCAAGATGGAACTGTCGCCGGAGACACATATTTTGGAAGTGGAACAGCCAATTTTTATCTATCAGATGCCACTTACACAGGCGATGTGCACTTTGAAAGCGAAGGCTTCAATTTCCAAGCCACACAAGGACAATATTTTGGAAACCTGAACTTCTACAACAATTCTGGATCTGCTGTTTTTCAAAACAATTCCTACTTTTCCGGGTCACTTTTAGACAGTGATAATATCGACCTGATTATTGATACATCCACCATTTATATCTCTCAAGATTCTCCAATTACGCTCGACTCCCTCAATATTACGGGCGCAAGCACGCTGGGTGTAATAATTTCAAACTCAGAGCATATAGACACCCCATACATTACAGCCACCAACACAGCCATTGTTGGAGATTCAGTAACTCTGAGCTCTCAATTCACGAATTTTGTGGGTGGAGATTTTTCTAGAACTATTCTATCCGCCCCCTCTATAGATGTAGATATAGATAGTATTTCACTTGATACCTCAGGCCTTTCATGGCTTTACAATGCCGAATACATTCTCGACCAAGAGGCCGATGGGAACCAGTCGATTTCTCTTCAATTTTCTCAGAAGACTTCAGAAGATTTAGGTTTGGACGCTCAGCAAGATCGCACATTTGCGCCGTTCATCGAGATGATTAGCAATCAGCAAAATGCTGGCTCGGAATTTGTGAAAATTACTGACGAGACAAACTTCCTTGAAGCATATGAATCCATCCTGCCTCAACATTCCGATGTAGCCCTACGTCATCTTGATGCACACACCAATACACTAAACTCAATGGTGAGCGAGAGAATGGCGCTTTTGCGAGACTCCTCAAACTCCTCTAATGGGTTTTGGCTGCAAGAACTTGTGTCTCAGACCACTGTAGATGCTAGTGAAAACGTAAATGCTTATAGTGGACGAGGTTTTGGCTTTACGGCTGGTGTTGATCGACGCATCGGATTTATAGATTCAATGGGTCTTACTTTCTCTATTAATGACGAGAAATACGAAACAACAACTTCTGCATTTAATGAAACATCTTCGACCAATTTTGCACTTGGTTTTTATATCGCAGAACGCATTGGATTTGCTGATCTGCAAATGTCTGCTCAAATTGGTCAGACTAACTTTAAAAGCGAACGAGAGGTCAGCTTTGAAGGCTTCAATTCAGACATTGAAGGTGATTGGAGCGGACTCACACAAGCTTATTCAACCCAGATATCCAGCCCACAAAAACTGGGATGGCTTCGTGTAACGCCTCATATCGGCGCAAGCTATATTAGCTTAAATCAGGATGCATATGAGGAAACGGCGAGCAACGGATTTAACTTTGCATTCTCAGAATCAGAGTCGGACAAACTAACCGGATCAGCAGGTGTCTCCCTTGGGGTATTTTGGCCCTCAAATTCAGGCAGGAATTCTTTCGACTTAAGTGAAAACCAACAAAGCAATTCCTCATTAAATGGCTGGCATGCTGCCGTAGATCTTGGATTAAGGGACACATTGTCTTCTACAAACTACGATGCTGTAGCAAATTTCGTTGGGTATGATTCAGCTTTCAATGTTTATTCCGATGAAATATTCGAACAAGCATTTTCAACTGGAGTTTCTCTTGTGGGAATTGGTGATTTCGCGTCTTTCAGGCTTTCAGCAAACGCCGAACTTTCCGAAGGTGCCTCTATCTATAGCGGAGCTGCATCTCTCAGATTTAAATTCTAGACCGCCCAATCAATGTAAAAGACCATAAACTCTCAATTGTTGCGTTGACTGAAGGAGGCTGTTCTTACATTTGCTCGTTTGAGTTTGTGTTGACAAAACAAAAAATAGCCTGCCCCAAACGAGGCAGGCTTTTAGTAAGGACGGTAGCCCGGGACGACTTTACGAGAAAGCCAAACCACCATTCACATCTAGGTTTACGCCATTGACGAAAGATGACTCATCAGACGCAAGGTAAGCCACGACATCCGCGACCTCATCAGGGTGTCCTTCGCGACCAAGCGCTGTCATACCCGCAACTTTTTCACGAACTTCATTCTTAGAGAATGTATCGTGGAATGTTGTTGAAATCAGACCAGGATCAAGCGCATTCACTCGAATGCCACGTGGACCAAATTCTTTGGCCATTGAGCGTGTGAAAGTCATGACCGCGCCTTTGGAAGCTGCGTACGCCCAAGCGCCGCCACCGCCACCATCGCGAGCAGCTTGTGATGCAAAATTCACAATTGAGCCACCTTTAGGCATGTGAGGTGAAACTGCTTTTGTCATCAAGAACGTAGAATTGAAGTTCAAGCGCATAACGAGATTTACAAAATCCTCGTCCATTTCAGCAAGTGGTTTACGTGCAACTAGACCACCGACCACGTTTACAAGCACGTTGATTTCATTTCCAAAAGCTTCTTGCGTTTTGGCGACAAAATTAGCAACATCTTCGGCTTTGGTCATGTCACCTTGAACGAGGATTGCTTCACCACCAGCAGCTTGTACTGCTTCTAATGTTGCTTTTCCCTCTTCTTCACTATCGAAATAATTGATCGCAACCTTTGCGCCTTCTTTAGCCAATTTAAGCGAGATACTGCGACCAATGTCACGCGCACCACCAGTTACAATAGCTACTTTGTTTTGAAGTCTCATGGGGAAGTCCTTTTACTTTAGGGATTTTTAAAAAATGAATTATTGGGTTTTTGAGCGAGGCTTAAGCGGTTCAATTTTTCCACACAGCAGCCAAACACTAGCCATGCTTAAAATTGCTAACGTTGCTCCAATAAGGAATGCAGGCGCATAATTTCCGCCCTGTGTAAGCCAAGGGACCAAATAGGTGAGAGCTGCTGCTCCCAGCTTTGCCGCGGTCCCCGCATAACCAGACAGAGAGCCAACTGATTTGCCGCCAAACAAATCGCTTGGAAGTGTCTGAATATTACCAACAGCAGTTTGAAAACCGAACAGAATGGTTGCCATCAACATCACAGCTAACACCGGCGTCACAGCAACAGACATTGCCAATAAAGCCGGAAGCATGATCAAGCCACCAAGTGTGATTGTGAGCTTGCGAGTCGCGTTGACTGACCAACCGGAATTCAAGCGGTTCTGTGCTAAAAGCCCACCAAACCATGCTCCAAACATGGCACCTACATAAGGCACCCAAGCGTATAGTCCGATTTCCTTGACGTTAAATCCAAATTTTTCGTTCAGATAGATAGGTATCCAGAAAACGAACAACCACCAGATAGGGTCAAGGAAAGCCGCAGAGAGAATAGCACCCCAACTCTGTCTTCGAGAGAGCATTTCAGCTGTGCCCGGATTATACTCCTCAGCAACCTCACCTGTCACCTCATCAGGTTTTACACGTTGACCTGTGAGAATAAATTCGCGTTCTTCTGGAGTTATCCAAGGGTGCTCATCAGGTCCGGCTTTCATTAAAATCCACCACGGAATCAGCCAAACAAAACCGACAGCACCTACCAAAATAAAGATAACATGCCAGCTAAAATGAACGGATAGAAAGGCAATAATGAGTGGTGATATAATTCCACCAATTGCCGCGCCTGAATTAAAAATTCCTTGCGCGAGAGCGCGCTCATTCACGGGAAACCATTCAGCATTTGCTTTGGTAGCACCGGGCCAGTTTCCTGCTTCCGCAGCACCAAGAATACCACGAAAAATACTAAACGATAGAACACTATTCGCGAAGGCATGGGCGGCTGTCGCTAGCGACCACACTCCAATGGAAATCACAAAGCCCAGACGTGTCCCGATCCAATCGAACAATTTTCCAAAAATCGTCTGACCAAGCGCGTATGAGAACACAAACACAACTGAGATTGTCGCGTAATATTGCTTAGTTTCATCGACAGTTTTGTCAGGCCAAATTTCTTTAGCCATGTCTGGCCATAGATAACCAAGCGTACCACGGTCGATATAATTGATAATTGTTGCAATCGCGACGAGCCCGACGACCCACCACCTTAAACCGGAGATTTTCATGATGCAGCCTCCTCTAAAAAGCCTTTAAATATGATGGGGTTATCGCAGCACATGGACTGGGCC
This sequence comes from Hirschia sp., assembly GCF_058892565.1. Lineage (NCBI taxonomy): Bacteria > Pseudomonadati > Pseudomonadota > Alphaproteobacteria > Hyphomonadales > Hyphomonadaceae > Hirschia > Hirschia sp. The sequence goes on from NZ_JBZXVU010000033.1 coordinate 9,737, forward strand.
GCTCCATTCTATGATCTGATCGTCCAACTCTAATTGATGCGCTGCGTCTTTTGACGTGTCATCCGCAACCAAAAACTGAATAGTTTTGTCATTTTGAGTGACCAATTTGTACACAGCCACATCCTCAACTTGATCAATGTCGATGGAAGAAATGGTAGACCCATTAAAAACGGCTGTTTCATTGTCTGCGTCATACGAGCCATCTCGCTCATAAACTGTGACGAAATTCACCGTATCTGAATTGGCACGAAGGATCATTGCCTCTTCAGACCTCAGATTGTGATCAGGGTCATTTGCTCCCAATTTAGTAAAGATCGCTTTGTATGGAGTATCAGACGCGAACGTAACTGTTTGAAAAGCAGTCCCTAAGAAGAGCGAAACTTCCTGACGGCCTTCTAATTGCTCAGTCTCTCCACTTTTCCATAAGTGTTGATAACCAAAATCAGTTCCTAATGGCGTTAAACTGGATGTTTCGTACTCAATAGGAAACTGAGACTTAATCAAATCACCCTTATAGTGCATGGGCAGATCATATTGGTGATCCGTATCACTAATTCCACGCATGATATCAATAACATAAGGCTGTTGCCCATCGTCACGGGGCACCATCGCAACTACACGCTGAAGGTTCACACCATCATAAGCTGTATCAACTTCAGCCGCTGCAATTTGAACACCGTTAACAACGCCATATTTCAATACATCTGGGCTATATTTCTGCGACAATCTCCAGTCACCGCCATAGTGACTGACTTCGTCAACAGCCAGCGTATTGTGAGCGATTGTTTGCTTTGCCCAAGAATCATTTTCAGGAAGATAGCGTCCCCCAAATTTGGAAACGATATTCAAGAAACGAGACGCACCATAATCAGCGACGACTTCTTGACCATTGTCATTATATAGGAGACCTAATTTATCGAAGTGGCCATGACCTAGCCCCTGCGTCGTTGCTTTTAGAACGACAGCTGAATCATTTGTTTTTTCACCTGAACGAAGCACAATCAGAGCGCCATCTTCACCATTAGAACCATCTCTAAACATTTGAGATTTGAAATTGAATGGCTTGGTGAGCCCCGCCTCAATATCGTCCAGAACTTTCTTTCCTTCTGGAGTTGGCACAACATCACCTTGATATTTCACAATATCCAAGAAAGCAGGATCTTTTGTAAGGTCGTATGCTATAGCAACGCCATATTTCAACTCGATCGTATTCAAGCCCTTTGAGCGAATAGCATCATTGAGCGGGAAAAATTTGCCAGCATAACTCAACTGCAAAGTCGTCGAAATTGCTTTAAGGATGATGCCATCGCGATAGTTGAATATTTCACGCTCTGGCTCATTCTTCTGAATTGCTTGCGAGAACAACAAAAATGGCATCATAGCATAGCGCTGATAATATGGGCCTTCTGCGTAATATCCATCTGGAGAAAACAGGATATCCATCTGCTTGAGAAAGCCGGCTTCTCCATCTTGATTCAATCCGTAAAGCGACTTCTCCACACGCTCAGGCTGATCGAGCACATACCCAGTCATACCAACAGCTGCGGCTGCCCACGTGCCATGATTGTGGATGCGGTCAAAAGTTTGCGGTGATCCCTCGGACAAGAAATCGGCCATTGGGTTCAATACACCCCGCTCGATTTTCTCACGATCCTCTGGACTAACGTCATCACGAATGACTTCATACCCCTGAATGGAGTAAACGAGCCAAACTGCTTCATTCAGTCCCTGCCAGAACAAACGCCCAGCTGTCGAAGGCTTATGCTCTGGGTGCAATCCTAAAGTGGGATACAGATCAGCGTAATCGAGCAACACATCGCGTGCAATATCGCGGTATTTAGTGTCGCCTGTGTAATCATACAGCATGCCTGCTTCATAGATCGTTTTATAGTTTTCTTTGTGCTGCTCATGTACAGGTCCACCACCCGCATCAACCGGAACTGGAACAGGAATACCAGCTTCAGCACGCGCGATAATGGTGTCGCCAAGCTTTTGCATTTGTAGTTTAAATGCTGACTGTTCAACTGTGCCTGACACTGGTGCGACTGCTTCTGCGGTGACGGCCAAAGGTGTCGTTGATTTAGTGTTGTTATCGAAAGACACACACCCTTGCACGCAAGCTGCCATGCCAAGAGCAACAACTGATTTGTTGATTTTTTTGTACGTTAAAACTGACATCTACTTACGCAAGTCCTCTATGTTAAGAACTGATGCAGTCTCATCACCATTGAGGGAATTACCCTCCAAAAATGGTTTTGGTTTACCAGTTGTAACAACAAACTTAAACGGTTGTGATTGTTCGATTTTATTGCCTTCGAACGTCAGAACCTGAGCACCATGTAACAAGGCTGATGGCCCACCAGCTGTGCCTACATTTGTGAAAGTAGAGCCTTTAAAACTAACAAGAGGCCCAAAAGTACTTTCATCACGGCCACCCCTGTACACAATTACAGCTGGCCCGGCGATATTGGAAAAATGAGAATTTTCAATCTCTAAAGACTCAACATTATACATCCCAAAATCATCAGTTTCTGCATCCAATTTCACGACAGAACCTGAAACGTCTGAGAAATCTGAATTGATGATTTTTATATCTTGATAAAGCGTACCTTTTGATGCGTTCACAATAGCAAAGCTACGATTGACGACAAAATCACTGAATGTGGAATTTTGAATGATAAGCGTGTGGTTGCTTCCACCACCTACTGATGTCGTGGTGATGAAACTATTGCCAACATTATCTGGTGCTCTTGCTCCAGACACGTTCACACCACTAAGTTTCAACCCTGCTTTGCCGGAAAGAACGAACATGTTCTTGCGCTCAAACGAAAGGTCGACGCTACCATTTTCTTCAGCAACAATAGTAATTGGGAAATCAAGCTCAATGATTTTTGCTTCATTGTAAGAACCTGGTGCAAGTACCAACCGGTCTCCTGCCTCTGCAGTCTTGATTGCATTTGAGATTGCATTTTCATCCGGCGAAACGGCAATATCTTTGCCGGTATCAAATGGCGAACCAGTTCCTACTTTGGGATACCACGACACGCCTGTCGCTTCGCGTGGAACACCATATTCTGAGGCATCTATTTTTTGCTTAAGATTTGGCTCAACCTCAAACCCAGAAGATATCGCCTCAGGAGGCGCTTGATTAGATTTGTTTCCAGAAAATTCTATCCCACTCATATCATCATGCAGCGTGATCGGAGAAACACCATCATCACTGATTATCGTATTGTTTTTAAAAGATGAATTAATCGGAACGGCAGAGCGCTCATTGTCGCTCCCCTCACCGAGTTCCATAGCAGCAATGTTTTCAAAAACATTGCCTTCAATCATTGCGCCATTCACTTGGTGATATCTGTTAATCGGAGAATTTGGCACACCATTCATAACAACCAACCCTCCAGAAAAACGTTTTCCCGTTAGGTCTTTGAAATAGTTATTCTTGATAGTTTGCTGCGCATTGATGACACGAACACCACCGGTGTAAGGTGTACCATTTCCATCAAATAAATTATTCTCGATCAGATTTCCGTTACCATGACGAAGTGTCAACGTACCGCGAGATTCAAAGAATGTATTATTGCGAAATGTATTTCCACCCGATTTATTAGAAATAATTTCAACTTCACCACTACAGCGGTCAAAATAATTGTGCTCAACACGTGAATTAGAATTTGTTAGCGAATAGTGGCTTGTCCCAATGCGGAAAGTTTCTCCACCGTTCGAGCCTAAAACAGGGCGTGGTCCAAAATAATTGTGGTGAACAAAATGGCTATTTTCTTGGCTTTCTTCAGTGTTCAAACGAATTGCCATCGTCGGGCCTGAATTAAGCTTACCCGCCAAATGATTGTGATCAAATTCGTTATTTTTACCATACATCACCACCCAAATGTCACGCTGTGAGCGATCTGGATTATTAAAATCATCGATAACGGTATGTGAAACACGCGAATTATTCGCCAATAGTTTGCTATCCACTCGGAAACTTATAACTTCATTGCGGGGTGTGTAACCATTGCGGAAGACCAATCCAGATACGATCAGGTGCTCACCACCTAAACGCAAACTAGATTGCCCTGTTAGAAAGACATTGCCTTCTGTTTCTGCGCTCAACCATATGGGAGCCTCAGCTGTTCCAACACCTTTAAACACAGCATCAAAATCATTCCACTCACCATTCGCCAGAACGATCATATCACCCGGCTGAGCATTCTTCACTGCTTCTTTATATTCAGCTTGGTCCTGCACAAGAATACGCCGAACCGGCGCAAGATCTTGATTTGAAGCACCCACTTCAGAACCAAGAGCCGCACTCTCCTGCTTAGGCGCAGAACATGCGACCAACGCCAAGGCGCTTATTGAAACAAGCAACGCTCCAGTTTTCATTGTGCTTTCTCCCGCTGAGTATTTTTTTGTATTTATGACATGAACTTATATTTACACACAAATTTGTCAACCAAAACGTCATACCAATTATATATATTTTTTCCACACCCATCTTAAAAAACAGCCAAATCAGCAATAATGTGATATTTATACTACATTAAATTGATATATTCTTCTATTTTATACCAATAAACCTAAATAGGTATTCCAATTGGTTGACAAACAGGTCAGCATCACGATGTTGGGGCGCGAGTAATAACAATAATCAGCTCACGGAAAATATGATCTTAGGGAGAGGTCTACGTCATGACGAACCATCCAGTAATTTCGAATGCATCGAAAAAAAATAGAACTAGCTTCATCAAAATCGCACTTCTAGGATCAGCAGCACTATCTTTTTCAGTGCCAGCAGCCTTCGCTCAAGAATCGGCAGCAGAAGATGCAGAAGCCATCAACAAACTAGACACAATTGTTGTCACCGGCTCACGCGCAACAATTCAAAACACAATCGATCTCAAAAGAACAAACTCAAGCATTGTGGATGGTCTATCAGCTAAGGATATTGGCGACCTACCAGCTCTTTCTATCGGTGAAGCACTCGAATCCATCACAGGTGCTGCATCTCACCGTGAAAACGGCGGCGCAACAGAAATCTCAATTCGTGGTTTAGGTCCATTTCTGAGCGCAACAACATTTAATGGCCGTGTAGCGACCAATGGGACTGGGGACCGTTCTGTAAACTTCTCCCAATTCCCTTCTGAACTTATGAACAAGCTGGCCATCTACAAAACGCAAGATGCTAGCCTTATCGAAGGCGGTGTCGCTGGTTTAATCGCTTTGGAAACTCTAAAGCCTCTTGATTACAATCAGCGCCGCGTTCAATTTAACTTGACTGGAAACTACAATCCAGACCAGCAAAACATTGACAACACAATGGCAGGCGACCTTGGTTACCGTGGCACTCTAAGCTATGTGGATCAATTTGAACTAGGCGGCTTGGGCCAGCTTGGTTTTTCTATTGGTGGTCAACGCAGTGATATTTCCCAACCTGAACAAGAAATGCGCTCATCTAGCCCATCAGGCACATCTCTCTTTGCCTGTATCGCTGACGCAACCGACCCTGACTCACGCGGATATGCAGCTAGCAGCTCTGGTGACTGTGAAGACCAAGGACCAAACTCCAGCAATAATGATGGCTACAACACAACAATCGACCCTGAAACAGGTTTGGCAGTTGATGACGGTCTAGACTATGCATGGGCTGGTTCATCACGTGGATACCGCCAGAACGACACTCACGACACAAGAGATTCACTCTTCACTGCCCTTCAATGGCAGCCAAATGATCGTCTTGATATCAATGCAGACCTACAATGGTCCGAACGTGTTCAGAACGAAGATCGTCACGACCTGAATTTCTCAAACATGAAACGTAGCGTTGCCGGCGACACATTAGACAGCCTAATATTCCAAGACAATGGTGTTGTACAATCCATAACAACTCAGTCTGACATCGAGTCCAATGGAGAAATATACGAACGCACAGAAGAGTATCTAGGATACGGCCTTAGTGGTTCGTTTGATGTGACTGACAAACTCACAATATCTGCTGATTATTCTTTCTCTGAGACGACAAGAGACGAACTTCAAGCGTCTATTCGTGTCTCAAGTCAGGGTGGTCCAGGTAGTGGCGGTCGTGAGAACCTAAGCTGGGCACGTGATGGCGATGGCTTTGTAAACTACACAGTGCAAGATTTTGATGTCACAGACATTTCAAACTACACAGATGGTGTTCGCCTTCGCGTAGACCGCGATGCAGAGCGCAGAAATACTGTTGAAGCTATTCGCTTTGACGCAGAGTATGACTTAGGCATGGGACCAATCACATCAGTTGAAACTGGTTTCCGCTTATCTGATCTAGAGTATGTAAGTTATGCCGCCACGCGTGACGAATACAATGCCAGTGACTTTGATTCATCCAGCGTACCTTGTGAGACTGGTTTTGCGGAAAGCGGTTTCTTATCCAGCGCCTCTGACGCTTTGGTAACTCAAATCGATAGTGACGGAAATGTTGTAAGTACAACAAACACTTGGGCTGTCTTCGACAATCAATGTCTAGTTGACTACATCCTTGCTGAAAATGGTGAAACATCACTTGTCTACCCTGACAGTGACCCAGACAGTCTAGACAACACCAACGTCTTAGAAACAACTCTGGCTGGTTACGTTATGGCCAACTATGACACGTCTCTAGCAGGCAAGCCTTTCAGTGGTAATTTTGGTCTTCGCGTCGTTGATACTAAAGTCAAATCTCTTGGTAATCGTACGCCTGTAGCGGTAATCACAAACCCAGTTGATGGCACACTTTCACTTGAAACAGATGGTGATGCAGTCGTTCTATTCGGTAAAGGTGAGTACACTGAGTTCCTGCCGAGCTTTAACGGAACACTAGAGCTTCGTGACGACATTCTGCTACGTGCCGGATTATTTAGAGGTATGTCACGTGCTGACCCCGGCAATATGACATTCGGTCGTGATTTCAACGAAAACAACGAAGAAGATGCACCAACAACTATAGAAGAACTGATTTCAGTTGAAGGTTCCGGTAACCCAAATTTCCAACCATTAATGTCTTGGAATTATGATATTGCTGCTGAATGGTATCCAAATGATGACTCCATTCTGGCTGCCAGTATCTACTATAAAAACTTCACAGGCGGATTTGAAAACTCAACCGTACTCGAAGACTTTATCATTGATGGCGCGACTGTTACTTTACCGGTTAGCGTAACGGCCACGAATGAAGACACTGCAGCTCTTTACGGTATTGAACTAACAGCATCTCACAACTTCTCCTATCTTCCAGGTCTATTTAGCGGATTTGGTGCCAAAGTTAGCTTAAACCTTGCTGAATCAGACTTTGAATTTGAGGACAGTCTATATGGTGACCTCGGCTATAGAGACGCCGATGGTAACCTAATTCAGACAAATGTCGGCATCCTTCAACCAGGTAACGTACCTGGCTTCTCTGATGTCGTTGCTTCTGGACAGATTTATTACCAAAAAGGCAAATTCGACAGTTCACTCATTTACAAATACCGCAGTGAATACTTCCAACCATACACAAGCAATGGAACACGCTTGCGTTATGTTGGTGATGTTGGTGTGTGGGAAGCTCGCGCTTCATATGATCTAACAGAAAATCTGTCTCTTACAGTGTCAGGTATCAATCTGTTTAACGCACCTAAAGAGCAATACTTCTTCACCAATGATAACCTGGGTGAGGTAAACTATTACGGCCCTCGTGTATTCTTCGGAATCAAAGGAAAATTCTAGAATTCATTTTCTAGATTTTCTAATAAATGAAGCTGCTTGAATTGGCATGACAAATTGGTTAACATGTCAATTCAAGCTCTCATTCCGAAGCTTATAGTCTCAAGAAATTGAATCTAAATGGCCGACCAAAGACTCTATCAAAAAGTTGCGAATAATATTTTAGCGCTTATTGCTTCAGGGCAATACCCTCCTGGCACACGCCTTCCAGGTGAAAGAGAATTAGCGACTCAATTTGGAGTCAGCCGTGTTGTCGTGCGAGAAGCTGAAATCGCACTGGAAGCATTAGGCCGTGTAGATATTCGTGTCGGTTCAGGCGTATATGTTCTAGAAAAAACAAACACACCCACTGGGGCACTTCCAACCGTCAGTGCATTTGAACTTACTCAAACTCGGCTTTTGTTTGAATCAGAATGTGCCGCACTAGCAGCGACAATGATTACAGATGCCCAGCTAGCAGAATTGGAAGAAACGCTCAACCTCATGAGCGTGGCTGACGGCAACTCATCAGATGGCGAAGAAGCCGATAGAAACTTTCACTTACTTATTACCAAGGCCACACGCAACGAAGCCAATATGTTTTTCATGGAAAACTTGTGGCGTATGCGCACCGAAATTGAAGCTGTCAAAAAAGTCTATTCAGCAGTTTGTGTCGTCGATTCAGGACACCGCGCTGAAGAACACATGGAAATTTTTAAAAACCTAAAGAACAGAGATGCGGAAGGCGCACGAAACGCTATGCGCACCCACTTCACGCGCTTACTATCTGCTCTATTGGACGCATCCGAACAGCAAGCAATAGAAGAAGCAAGGCGCAAAATCTCATCTGAGCGCGAGCAATTCCTTAAATCTGCACTGCACAGATAATTCGCTCAAGACCACTCAAAACAGTCTAAATTGGCTATCGGCACGCATTAAATTTAGGCGTTCTCGCTATAGTCTTGGGCAAAATAAACACCAACAGATTATTTTGCCCACAGTTCAATAACAGCTTTTGACGCAGAAGTTTTTATTATGCCTATTTAAATCGTCATTCGTCGCAGAAGGCGGAGTCTAATCCCGAAGCAGGGTGAACGAACGAGAAGAAATTCTGCTTTTTCAACCTATTTGTTGATTTACAGGCTTCTTTCTCACTTCTTCCTCCTTTGCTGGCTTTCTTTGAAAGTCCGAGCATAAATGACGAGAAACGACTATGAAAAATATCGGTAAACTCAACCTTCTGACAACAAGCCTTCTAGCTGGAACTATCATGACTTCGTCTATTTCAGGCCTAGCATATGCTGAGGAGGCAGAAGCTGCACCTCCTGCCACAATTAAAGAAGCCTTAAGCGCATCAAAAGCGCTGTTTAACTTCCGTCTGAGATATGAAGGCGTCGACCAAGATGGCGTCGATAACAGCGCCGATGCACTCACTTATAGAATTCGTGCGGGTTTAGAAACAGGCAGCTACAAAAACACATCTTTCCTCATTGATTTTGAGCACATCGGTGACTTGGTTGATGATTTTAATTCAACAACAAATGGCAAAGGCACCTACCCTGTCGTAGCCGACCCAAATGTGACGGAACTCAACCGCCTACAATTAACGAACAAATCCCTACCTGATACGACAATTGTTCTAGGTCGCCAGCGCATTATTATGGATGATGCCAGATTTGTTGGAAATGTGGGATGGCGTCAGAATGAACAAACATTCGATGCACTTCGTGTGACAAATGAAAGTATCGGAAAGCTAAAACTTGATGCTGCTTATGTAACCCGCGTCAATCGTATATTTGGCGACGAGCACCCAACGAATGGTCACTGGACTGGCGATAGCTACCTCATCAACGCCTCTCACCCAACACCATTGGGCAACCTGACAGGTTTTGCCTATTTGATAGATGCTGATGAAGCCAGCGCAGCCTCATCTCAAACTGTCGGAGCACGTTTAGCTGGTAAGAAAGACGCCGGTGCCGGCAAATTAAGCTACGCTTTTTCTTATGCCCAGCAAGAAGATTATGGCTCATCAAATCTAGATTATTCCGCTGACTATTACCTGTTAGACGCTGCGTACGGTATTCAAGGATTTGTTTTTGGGGCTGGGTATGAAGTTCTTAGCGGTGACGACCAACGAGCGTTCAATACACCTTTTGCAACATTGCACAAATTCCAAGGTTGGAATGACAAATTCCTTGTCACCCCAACAAATGGTATTGAAGATCTATACGCAAAAATCGGATATACACTTGGCGATGCCGGCCCTTTAAAAGGTCTCAAATTCCTAGCCTTGTATCATGATTTTTCAGCAGAAACAGGTTCAGCAGATTACGGATCCGAACTAAACTTCGTTGCCTCTGCAAAACTGGGTTCTCACGCACTCACACTGAAATACTCCGACTACAACGCAAATGATTTCTCCACCGATACTTCAAAAATATGGGCCTCAATTGACTTCGCATTCTAAACAAATCGATCAAGCCATAGCAAACAAAGGCCAGCAGGATTCACTTGCTGCTGCGCCTTTGCGTGTTTTGCTCATAGACGACCTTCCTGAACGCGCCGCACTTGTGGAGCAAGGGCTTAGTGATGCAGCAATTGTTCACACAGCAAATCAGGTTCACGGGCGCGCCCTACTGGACCTCATTGCTGAGATACAACCCGATGTCATCATTGTGGATTGTTATTCACCAGGTAGAGACTCTATCGAAAGTCTTAGAACAGTTGCTCAAAATAATCCCAAACCTATCGTTATGTTCGTTGAAGAAGAAAACCCGTCTGGCTTTCAGCAAGCAATTGATGCAGGTGTAAGCGCATATGTTGTGGATGGCTTGACGCCCAAGCGCGTGAAGCCTGTCATAGATGTCGCTATTGCACGCTTTAAAGTCATGGACGGTTTACGCACAGAACTCAAAAAAACCAAAGACGACCTCGCCGCTCGCAAGGTGATCGAAAAAGCAAAAGGCATGCTCATGCATAAACGCGGCATGACCGAAGATGAGGCCTTTGCTGCAATGAGAACCATGTCTCAGGAGCGCGGTAGTCCAATGAAAGATATTGCGGAAAATGTGATTTCTATTCTTGGCTTGCTCGAAGGGTAGTCGCAAAAGGATGACCACGATGAACCAACATAATTTAGCTATAGGTTTTGCTCGCCTCTCAGACTGCGCTGTTCTCACCGTCGCCAAAGAGCGCGGATTATTTGAAAAATACAATCTGAACGTCACGCTTAAGCGCTATAAATCTTGGGCAGCTATGCGTGATGGTCTAGCGAATAAAGTCATAGATGCTGCAAACATGCTTGCACCCATGGTCGTTGCTTCAGCAGCTGGCATCAGCCCTTACCCAGAAATATTCACGAGTAGTTTTGCATTTAACTTAAATGGCAATGCAATCACCGTCTCCAATGCTCTTTTCCAGAGCATGCAACATATTTCTCCAGATACAATGTTACGCCGCCCCTTAAGCGCGCATGGGCTGAAGCATGTGGTAGATGTTAGAAAAGCAACAGGTCAGCCAAAGCTTGTTTTTGCCCATGTCTACCACTATTCCATGCATGCCTATATTCTAAAATACTGGCTAGCTTCCGCTGGCATTGATCCAGATCAAGATGTTGAACTTGTTGTTATTCCTCCATCTCAAATGGTTGATAGCCTACGTGCAGGACAAATCGACGGCTATTGTGTCGGCGAACCATGGAATAATACTGCAGTCCTTGCAGGGCTGGGTCACACACTCATCACCTCTTCAGAAATATGGTCAGGGCATATAGAAAAAGTGCTAGCAGTGCGTCACAGCTGGGCCAATCAACACGAAGATATTCACCTTGCATTGATCAAGGCACTTCTAGAAGCCGCCGTCTGGGTGGACAGCCCCAATAATCGTTTAACTGCCGCACAAATGATCGCATCCGCTGAGTATGTAGATGCACCCTTGGATGAGATCGTCAGCTCTCTGACAGGCAAAAATAGGCAGACAGGCGGCAATCTTCGTCAAGATATGCCAGATTTCAATGTCTTTCATCGTTATGCAGCAAACTTCCCTTGGATATCCCAAGCGAAATGGATTTTAACGCAAATGGTGCGATGGGGACAACTCGCAGATGATGTGGAATTTGACGCGGCAGCCTCTTCAGCATTTCAGCCAGAAATTTACCGTAAAGCAGCAGCCGAACTGAATATCGCAGCTCCTATGATCAACGAAAAAGTCGAAGGAGCACAAGAGCATGCGTGGGTCTTAAAGGAAGCAACACAACCCATAGCCATGGGAGCCAACCAGTTTATTGATGGACGTGTTTTCAATCCAGCTGAAATTAATTCTTACTTAAGTGGCTTCTCAAATTCATCTGTCAGCCGTACTTCTGAAGCTATTAAACCAGATATAGAAATCCAAATAAATTAAGCTAAAGTGGCCTGCAGGCTCGCTGCATTGCAAAGACTATATGGATAACGGATAAGCAAAATTGCAGGGTTTTTAACGCCTTGCTCTTTTGTATCGTGTGCAAGGCGACCCAAAACTGTTTTTACAGATCTCATTTGCGGTTGCCCCGCTCGCTCAATCCAATCAGCGGGGGCATCAGCAGGTACACCGGCAGCCATAAGCGTTGATTGAATCTTCCAAGCTTGCGCAACCCCCATATAGAAAGCAACACAAACACCCGGCTTCACGATTTTTGCCCAATCCGGCACCGAGTCAACCTCGGCCGTTCTCCCTGTGGTAACAACAAAACTCTGCAATTCTGCGCGCTCAGTCACGGTAATCACTGCTTCTGAAGCTGCTGCCAAAGCAGCGGTCACGCCGGGAACAATTTCAATTTCAGCACCAACGACTGACGCCGCGGCAATTTCCTCTGCAGCACGGCCAAATATCATGGGGTCGCCGGACTTTAGCCGAGAAACATGTCGACCTTTGGCAACATTTTCCTGAATTGTGCGATTCAGATCAGCCTGCTGCCCCCCCCCATCACCAGCTTCTTTCCCGACATAACAGCTTTCAACATCTGCCGGTATCAGATCGAGCACTTCCGAGCTAACCAACCTATCATACAAAACTAAATCCGAATTTTGGATTCTGGATACAGCACGTAAAGTCAATAGATCGGCAGCCCCTGGTCCACATCCGATCAGAGTCAACTTGCCGTTTAAGCGATTGCAGTCATTGTCGTTTTTCATTCTGCCGCTTCCATTTGATCCAATTTAGACGCATGCATATATTCAGAAATCAGTACGGAAATTTCAGGTTTGCAAGACCCACAATTTGTTCCTGCACACGTAACTTTTCCAACTTCTGCGACCGTTTCAGCCCCAGTTTTTATAGCCGCCTCAATTTCACCTGCACCAACCCCCATACATGCACAGATAACTTTACCACTAACCTCTCCGGCTGGTGGACGACCAGCTAGAAGACGCAATCTAACGGTGTCATCGAGCTTTTTGCCTATATTTTGTCCTAACCAAGCGCGGTCCGCTTCCACACTTCCCTGTGTTGAGAGAATTGCAAACCCTTTCAATAGGTTATCCGAGAAAACACAACGACGCATATTGCCAGTTTTGGTATCCACAAAGGACAATTCTTCATCTTGTGGGTCAACCTGCAGCAATTCTTCCATTAAGGTTTTATAATCCCAAATAGAATTGTCTCCCGCAAGTTCTACACTCCACCCATCATTACGACGCGCTAATGCCCAGTATGAAAACTTCGCCAGAATTTCAGGAGATGGCTCTTCTGAAATCACTGCATACGCCCACCAATCAAGTTTAAATTTTTCAATATAAACAGGTGTATATTTCATTTCTGGCTGGCCAGAAACCTTATCAAAATTAGAACTAGTGATAGCGTCTACACATCCTTTGGAGGCATATCTCCGTGTCCAATGCATGGGTGCGAACGCCGAACCATCTGCCAATCGGTCTGTAACGAGTACACGCAAATGCGCACTGCCCCATTTGCTTTTAACAATTGCAATATCAGAATCGACAAGGCCAAGCTTTAAAGCATCCCTTGAATTTATTTCAACAAATGGCTCTGCAATGTGGGTGGATAAACGCTGCGTTTTCCCCGTCCGCGTCATTGTATGCCAATGATCGCGAATACGCCCAGTATTCAATACAAACTCAAACTCTGCATTCGGTTTTGATGCAGGTGCTTTAACAGGCGTCGATACGAATTTAGCCCGTTTGTTGGCAGTATAAAAATTGCCGCTTTCAAAAAAGCGTTTGGCCCTAGCCTGCGTTTCATTCTTTGGCAAAGGCCACTGAAACGGCGTTAAATCATCATATTGATTTGTCGTAATCTCATCAAAATGCCCGATGTCAAAATCACGCGTGCCATTGTTTTCAAATGCTGACATCTGCGCATATTCTTTAAAAATATCGGATGGATTATCAAACGCAAAACCTTCAAAGCCCATCCGGCGTGCAATATCACACATGATATCCCAATCATGTCGCGCATTGCCAGCAGGTTTCAAAAAGCTACGTTGACGAGAAATTCTGCGCTCAGAGTTTGTAACTGTTCCGCTTTTTTCACCCCACCCCGTCGCAGGTAATTTAACGTGTGCCAGTTTTACCGTGTCACTTGTCTCCACAATATCCGACACAACAACGAAAGGACAATTTTCAATCGCACGACGCACTTTATCTGCGTTGGGCATCGAAACTGCCGGATTGGTTGCCATAACCCACAACGCTTTGATCTTGCCATCTGCGATCGCATCGAACATGTCGACAGCTTTAAGACCCGGCCCCTGCGCCAGATTAGGTGCGTCCCAGAAACGCTGGACCTTATCTAAACTTTCAGCGTCAAAATCCATATGACAGGCGAGTTGATTGGCTAAACCACCAACTTCGCGTCCGCCCATAGCATTGGGTTGTCCCGTAATTGAAAATGGCCCCATGCCTGCGCGACCAATGCGTCCGGTTGCCAGATGTCCGTTGATAATCGCATTGACCTTATCTGTTCCAGTGGAGGATTGGTTCACCCCTTGGGAATAGATTGTCATCGTTTTTTCGGTCTGCATCACAAGATCGAAAAAAGTCACTAATTGCTCAATGGATAGCCCTGTCTCAACCGCAACCTCTTCAATTGCGAGCTCAGAAGCCACTTTCAGCGCCTCTTCAAGGCCATCTGTGAACGCATCCACATAAGATTTATCAAAGGCGGTGGAGTTAGAAAGGTGTACAAATAATGCGTTAAATAGCGCCACATCTGCACCGGGTTTGATGGGTAAGTGCAGATCTGCTGCGTCGCTAGTTGCGGTCTGGCGTGGATCTATTGTGACTATTCTGGTGCCGCGCTGTTCTTTTGCTGCGAGAAGCCTTTGGTGCAAAACCGGATGGCACCAGGCAAAATTTGAACCGACAAGAATAACCAGATCCGTGTGATCTAAATCTTCATAACAACCCGGAACTGTGTCTGCCCCAAATGCCCGTTTATGGCCCGCCACAGATGAGGCCATGCAAAGCCGCGAATTGGTATCAATATTGGCAGAACCAATAAATCCCTTCATCATCTTATTGGCGATGTAGTAATCTTCAGTCAGACATTGTCCAGACACATAAAACGCGACACTATCTGGACCATGCTCGGCGATAGTTTGCAAAAATCTACCCGCGACTAGATCAAGTGCAGAATTCCAGTCTGACTTTTGTCCATAAACAACAGGATCCAACAAACGTTCTTCATGCGTCAGGGTTTCACCCAATGCAGATCCTTTTGAGCACAATTTACCAAAGTTAGAAGGATGATCAGGATCACCCTTAACTTGAGCAGTTTGCCCATCTTCAGATGGCGTCACCAAAACACCACACCCAACCCCGCAATAAGGACAGGTCGTTGCTGTAGATTTCAATTCGGACTCTGATTGGGACACTTATTTAGCCTTCAATCTGAATAAATACCCGACCATCTCTGATCTCGACCGCATGGGTCTGGACGCGCCCTTCATCAGGCCCAGTTGCTTCACCAGATTTCAAATCGAAAACCCAATTATGCAAAGGACAAGTGACGGAACAATCATGAACAATACCTTCGGTAAGCGGCCCCTTTTTATGAGGACATGCATTGTCAATCGCGTAGACTTCTGACGCCATTGTCCGAAAGAGACCTATTTCACGTCCTCTAATGATTGCGCGCCGAGACCCTTGAAGCGGAATATCCTCAATGGCACAAAGGTCGATCCAATCAATTACTGCAGTATCGTGTGGCATGATTTACTCCGCTGGTTCCAATGTCAAAGGTGCAAATTCATGAGCATCAACACCTTGCGATGCGCGCTGTGCCCAAGGGTCGTCTTGTGCAAATTGTTGAGAATGCAAGAAGCGTTGATAAAAGGCTTTGCGCCCTTTTTCATCGTCTACGATCATGGAACGGATCGTATCATATCCAACGCGATCAGCCCATTTATAGATGCGCTCAAGATACCAGCCCTGCTCTCGATAAGCCTGAAGCAATGCCGCGCAATATTCTATTGCTTCTTCTTCAGTTTCCACTTTGCAGAGGATTTGAGTGCCTTGGATGTGCATCCCAGCGGCACCACCAAAATGCAGCTCATACCCTGAATCCACACAGACAACACCAATGTCTTTACATGTTGATTCTGCACAATTCCTTGGGCAACCGGATACGGCTAACTTGACCTTTGCTGGCGACCATGAGCCCCACATCAATTTTTCAAGTTTAACACCTAGCCCAGTCGAATCTTGGGTTCCGAAACGACACCAGTCAGTCCCAACACAGGTTTTAACTGTACGCAGACCTTTTGCATATGCATGCCCTGAAACCATTCCGGCATTGTTCAAATCTTTCCAAACAGCGGGCAGATCATCCTTTTTAACACCAAGCAAATCTATTCGCTGACCGCCTGTGTATTTTACCGTTGGAATTTCAAATTTATCAACGACATCCGCAATAGCTCGCAATTCTTTGGATGTGGTCAAACCACCCCAAGCACGAGGAACTACGGAGTAAGTTCCGTCTTTTTGAATATTGGCATGAACACGCTCATTGATGAAACGTGATTGCTGATCATCAACATATTCACCCGGCCATGTCGCAATGAGGTAATAGTTCAGAGCTGGACGACATTTGGCGCATCCGCCAGAGGTTTTCCAACCAAGCTCCTGCATAATCGCTGGGATTGATTTCAGCTCTTTGGCAACGATCAAACGACGCACATCACCCGGCCCCAAATCTGTACAGCCACAGACTGTAACTTTAGTGCCGCCAAATTCATCGCCAAGCGTGTATGCGAGCAAACTTTCCACAAGCCCCGTACACGTTCCACATGACGCAGACGCTTTCGTACAAGAACGCACACCAGCTAGATCTTTTAGTCCTTCTTTTTCAATAGCAGATACGATTTTACCTTTGGAAACGCCGTTACAACCACAGATTTCTGCATCATCCGGCAAGGCTGCAACGGCCGCCGTGGGGTCCAGCGGAGCTGCTCCCGAAAAGCTTTGGCCAAAAATAAGATTTTCACGATCTTCTGATGCTATCGGAGCACCTTCTTTAATTTTCTGGAAGAACCAGGCACCATCTGCTGTTTCGCCGTACAGAACAGCTCCAATAAGGCGATCTTCTTCAAGAACTAAACGTTTATAAATACCGCGAGCCGCATCACGGAAAACAATTTCTTCGCGGTTTTCACCCTCCGCAAAATCACCCGCAGAAAAAAGATCTACACCCGTGACTTTCAGTTTTGTCGACGTCTCAGAGTGAGCAAATGCATGATCAACTTCACCGGCCAAATGCATACCCAGAACACGCGCTTGTTCATATAGCGGCGCAACCAGACCATACACATTGCCTTCAAATTCCACACACTCACCAACAGAATAAATATCTGGATCAGATGTCTGCATGTTTGAGGATACTTGAATCCCACGCCCCGTGTCCAATCCGGCCTCTTTGGCCAGTTCAACACTTGGACGAATACCTACAGCCATGACCACCATATCGGCTTTTAGACGAGTACCATCTTCAAGCAGCACCGCCTCGACACAATCAGTTCCAACAATCTCTTTTGTGTTGGCTTTCGTCATAATTTTGATACCGCGAGAAGATAATTCTTTCTCAAGAAGATATCCTGCGGACGGATCAAGCTGGCGTTCCATTAGTGTTGGCATGAGATGCAACACAGTCACGTCCATGCCTTGCATTTTTAGGCCTGCCGCCGCTTCTAGCCCGAGCAACCCGCCCCCGATGACAACAGCGCTTGAATTTTCTTTGTTGGAAAACTCAATCATTTTCTCAACATCATCGAGGTCGCGATACGCCAAAACGCCGTGAAGTTTATGCCCCGGACATGGAATAATAAATGGATTAGAACCGGTCGCGATGATCAACTTGTCATAGCTTTCAGTTATACCTGCAGCTGACGTGACAGTTTTTGCTTCTCGGTCAATTTGCGTAACACGGGCACCGCGATGAAGCGTGATATTATGCTCTTCATACCAGCCATCCCCGTGAATGATGATATCATCAAAACTCTGCTCACCAGAAAGAACTGGAGAAAGCATAATACGGTTATAATTCACGCGCGGTTCTGCGTTGAAGATAATGACTTCATACGCATCTGGTGCAGCTTCAAAAAGGGTCTCAAGTGCACGGCCTGGGGCCATACCATTCCCTATAACGACAAGTCTAGGTTTCATTGAAACGCTCCTGTCTCAATATGCGGGTTAAATATTTGTTTTTTATTGAAAAATAAGGACATGATTTTACGCTGCATCCTCTTTTTCCTTTTTAACATCCGGCTCAGATTCATCAGCTGGAGGCGTCGGATTTGCGCCGCCTTCATAATCTTCAAGAAACTGGAGTACGCGCTGGCGATAGTCGTAATAATCTGGGTGCTCAAGCAGCGCTTTACGTGTACGCGGACGTTCGATATCCACGCGCATATCCAAACCAATGCGGGCATTTGGACCATTCGTCATCATGATCACACGATCACCAAGCAGAATGGCTTCATCAACATCATGCGTCACACACATGGCTGTCACTTTGGTTTTTTGCCAGACATCCATAAGAACTTCTTGAAGCTCCCAACGCGTCAAACTGTCGAGCATACCAAATGGCTCATCAAGCAGGAGCAATTTCGGACTAAGCGCGAAAGCCCGCGCAATACCCACGCGCTGCTTCATCCCATTGGATAAATCCTGAGCCAGCTTATTCATCGAGTCTTTTAGGCCAACACGATAGAGATAGTATTCAACAATCTGCTCACGTTCTGCCTGACTTGCATCTGGGTAAACTTTATCAACCCCTATGGCCACATTCTGTTTGGCAGTTAGCCATGGGAATAAAGATGGAGATTGGAAGACAACGGCTCTGTCGGGGCCAGCAGATGCAACCTCCTTATGGTCGAGAATAATACCGCCTTTGGATACATCATTTAGACCTGCAGCCATTGTCAGAACTGTTGATTTTCCACACCCTGAATGTCCGATTATGGAAATAAACTCACCTTTTTTCACGAGTGTATCAAAACCATCGACAACCGTTAGCGGGCCTTTGGGCGTTGGATAAACTTTACACACTTGAGAAAATTCAAGATAGCGATCTTCATGCAGGCCTGAGGTTTTGGTCGCGTCTTCATAGACCTTAGGTGGCTTTTGCGTAATCGGCACAACATTTGGCAAAGGTGGCTCATCACCTTCTGTTTTGGCGGCTGCACCAACCCCCATCAGATAGGCGGTGACATCCTTACGAAGCTTTTTAAACTCTTCGCTTTCATTCATTTTGGTGCGGTCACGCGGACGCGGAATGTCTACTACGAAATCAGGTCCAAGCGATGCATTTGGTCCCGGGTTTAGCGGAATGATCCGATCCGCCAGCAATATAGCCTCATCCACATCATTGGTGATGAGAACAACAGTCTTTTTTTCCTGATCCCAGATCTCTGTGATCTCGTCCTGAAGTTTGGAACGCGTAAGCGCATCCAAAGCAGATAAAGGCTCATCAAGCAGCAAAATATCTGGGCTCATTGCCAAAGCGCGCGCAACAGATACACGTTGGCGCATACCACCAGAAAGCTCTGATGGTTTACGATCCGTGGCGTGCCCAAGCCCCACCATTTCAACATAACGCAGAGTGCGTTCTTCGCGCTGTTTTTTGGACTCGCTTTTAAAGACAGTATCCACAGCCAAGGCGACATTTTCTTTAACTGTCATCCACGGCATCAACGAATAGCTTTGAAAGACGAGACCGCGGTCAGGGGCTGGCCCCTCCACTTTTTCGCCTTTACTAAAGACTTCACCCGCGTCAGGAAATTCAAGCCCAGCGATCAAATTGATCAGAGTGGTTTTGCCCGATCCTGAAAACCCTAGAATGGCAACAAATTCAGTGTCAGCGACTTCAAGATTTACATCTTTGAGAATTTCCGCACGATCTGGTCCATCACCATACCATTTGGATACATTTTTTAGCGAAAGTATCGCCATGACAGCCTCCAATATTAGCGGTTAGTTGAGTGAGTGAACATTGTTTGAAGTGCAGCCATGAAGCGGTCGAGAATGAACCCGATTATTCCGATCGTCAGCACAGCAACCATGATCTTAGCTAGAGATTGAGATGACCCGTTCTGAAATTCATCCCATACAAATTTTCCAAGACCAGGGTTTTGAGCCAGCATTTCAGCGGCGATCAACACCATCCAGCCAACCCCAAGAGACAAGCGCATACCTGTAAAAATCAGTGGCAGAGCAGAAGGCAGCACCAGCTTGGTGACTTTGGTCCAAGCATCCAGCTTCAATACTTTACCCACATTCACGAGATCTTTGTCGATAGAGGCAACACCCACAGCTGTATTGATCAAAGTTGGCCATAACGAACACAAAGTCACAGTGATTGCCGATGTCAGGAACGATTTGGACATATTCCCATCTGTCGCCACAGTCGCAGACACGACCATCGTCACGATGGGCAGCCACGCCAAGGGAGATACTGGCTTAAATATTTGGATAATAGGGTTGAAAGCCGCGCTCATTGCAGGCGACATACCCATGATAATACCAAGCGGTGCTGCAATAACTGTAGCGAGGATAAATCCGAAGAACACAGTCTTCAAACTCGTCCATATTTGCTGGTAATAAGTCTGCTTACCTGTGTAATCTCTGTCGCGCACTTCACCTTCACGACCTGCCGCGATCAAAGCATCATTGCGTGCATCCTGACGCGCATAAAAAGCATCAGATTTCACTTTTTCTGCAACATGGTCTTTATGCAAAACGACAGCTTGTTCCCAAACTTGAGAAGGCCCCGGAATAGCACCTAGAGATGTTTTAACGGTTGGTGCCAATTGCGCCCAAGCAAACATAAAAATCAGAAGCGCTAGAATTGGCACACCAAGCCGCATCCACAACGCCTTGCCCTGCTCTTTGGGGCTATCACCCGCCGCTATCATCAAGAGCGGTGTCACCCAAGACAAGCCTACGGCATCCAAAAATTTGGAAGCCTTGTTAATGGCAGTAAAAATCTTTTCTTTGCGTGCTTCTTTTGCAGCGTCTTTATCAACAGTCACCTCTAACGAAGCATCTGATTGTGTTTCTGCAGGTTGGACGATGGACATGTATAATTTCCGTATGTTTCACTGCAAAACAACTGCAGCAATAAAAAGCTCATTCTATAAAAATTGGCGGAGACTTAGAGAGACATAGGCCCCCGCCAAGTATCGGGCGTTGAAACCGACTACTCTACAATTGTCGAACCTTCGACACGCTGATTACCTTTCAGACCAATAGGCAAACTATCGAGGTATGCGTTTGGCGCACGGCCATCAAAAGCAATACCGTCAATGATATCTTCGCTTGGGGTTGGAGCTTTGTAACCGTCTGTTTCCCAAGGGAAATCAGCTTCATTTGCCTTACCTTCATCAACCAGCATTCTGGCTGCTTCTAGGTATATGTCTGGGCGGTATACATTTTTTGCAATTTCATCATACCAAGCGTCAGACTTGCCTTCAGGGATTTGTCCCCAACGGCGCATTTGTGAAAGATACCAAACTGCATCTGAGTAATATGGGTATGTCGCATTATAACGGAAAAACACGTTGAAATCCGGAACGTCGCGCTTATCGCCTTTTTCGTACTCGAAAGTACCCGTCATTGAGTTTGCAATAACTTCAGCATCCGCACCCACATATTCTGAACGCGACAAAATCTCGACAGCTTCAGGACGGTTGGCATTGTCATTTTCATCCAACCACATTGCCGCACGAATAAGCGCTTTCGTCAGAGCAAGTGTTGTATTCGGGTTTTCCTCAGCAAATTCCTTTGTGATACCGAATACTTTTTCTGGGTTGTCTTTCCAGATTTCATAGTCAGTGATGACTGGAACACCAATGCCTTTAAATACAGCTTGCTGGTTCCAAGGCTCACCCACACAATATCCATATATTGTACCCGCTTCCAAAGTAGCCGGCATTTGCGGTGGAGGCGTCACTGATAAGAATGCTTCAGCTTGAATTTTTCCAGATGTGTCATCCGGCGAATAAAAACCTGGGTGGATACCACCAGATGCTAGCCAATAGCGAAGCTCGTAATTGTGTGTGGATACTGGGAAAACCATCCCCATATTGAAGGGCTTGCCTTCATTATTGTATTTTTCAACAACTGGCTTGAGGTATTCTGCTTTGATTGGGTGAACGGGACGCCCATCATCCATTTTTGGAATATTAGGCTTCATTTCAGCCCACACTTCGTTGGAAACGGTAATACCATTCCCATTCAAATCCATTGAAAATGGCGTGATAATATCAGCCTTTGTTCCATAACCGATTGTCGCCGCTATTGGTTGACCAGCAAGCATGTGCGCGCCATCCAACTCACCATCAATCACGCGATCCAGAAGGACTTTCCAGTTCGCTTGGGGCTCAACTGTTACGAAAAGACCTTCATCTTCAAAATAGCCTTTTTCATAAGCAATCGCTAAAGGGGCCATATCCGTCAGCTTGATAAAGCCAAAAGTCAGATCTGTTTTCTCAAGCGCAAGTGTCGATATTGGAGCCACATCAACATCAGCTGACGGTTTCACAGAACTCGATGAATTATCACCACAAGCAGCTAGCATAGAGGCCGCGATAATAGCTGTGCCCAGTACAATTTTACGCATTGAGGGCATATGCGGAGTAGTTTTAAAAAAAGTCGCCAACGCAGTCATATAACGTCTCCTAAGCGGGGTTTGAGGCAATCGAAGAGATTGTGACCTCAACCAAAAAAATTGGAAAATTCGAAAAACAATGGGAAAGTTCTGATTAAGAACTCCCACGATACGAATCGAGTCCCGCGGCGGACTACGAATACTTAGAGCAGCATCGTCACTGCGCATTTCCTGTTTCTAATACGTTAATAAAACTTTCAAGCTCGACATCTCTCACTGCCCAATCTTGATGCAATTTGACAAGAATACACCCACAATAAAGCAGAGGTTGCACAATAATCGAGCAAACACGCGCTCTTCTGATCTTAGTGAGTTAAAGATTTAAACCGACATTTTTGATGAGCTGATCAGTCAATTACGCTCAACAAAACCTTTGCTCGGATCAAAATTTCCCATCATCGCGCTGAGTTAAAGTGCGAAAGGCTTCAAGCTCTTTTATAGGATTGAATGCTGGGTCTGATGCCGCCTGCGCGCGATATGTATCTGCCATCGAAACAGCGGTCTCTAAATCAGCTATTGCTTCCTCTATTGAACCAATAGCTGTGTGCGCACATGCACGTTGATAAAATGCGTGCGCATTATCTGGATCAATGACAAGCGCGCGATTTGCTAGGCTTAAAGCCCATTGTGGCTCAGCCATTTGCAAAGCAGAATCTGCTTTAAACGTCATTGCCTCTGTATCTTCTGGGCGCATTTTCAAAATTTCGTCGTAAATAGCAATTTTCGAAGATGCAGCTGTCTCCTGACTCGCACGTAACCATAGAGAATGTATTTCATTGGTTTCATCAATTTCCGACTGTGCTTCGATCAAACGCTTAGATTTAAGCTTTAGCTCTGCTTCCACGGCATCCATCCGCTCAGCATATCCAGCGATCAGACTTTCCACCCGCGCCTCTGCAATCTGGCTCACACGTGATCGAATATCTCTAAGCGAATTCCAACCGAAAAACACAAGCAATGTTGTGACTGCCGTAATCACGAAAAAGAAAAGCTCTACAGCATTACGCGCATAGCCAGCAGCATCTTTTGCGATCTCATATTCTCTTGTAACCTGCCGCTCCAGCATATTTGCGCGTGAACGCTCATAATCCATTCTTAAATGGCGTACTTCGTCAAGAATATATCTAGCCGTAAATGGCGAATATAGCGGCTTATCAGGTTCTTGAACGACCTTATCCAAATCCCCAACATAAGCACCACTTTCTTGCGGCAATGCATTTTCTTGTTTGGGTTCCTGCGCCAGCGCTGTCGGTGAAATCATCATCGCTAGCAATAAAGCGAGAAAAGCCGCTGATAATGTGTGTATCATAACTATTTGCTGAAAAACGCAGAGTCGAAATTCAGCTCCTTCATATTATTAAGGACGCGTGATTTACGCCGCGTTGCCAATTTTGTTTACATGGCCATCGCTGCACCTCTCTAACAAATCTCATATGAAGTGCAACGGCAGGAGCCCCATAAACTTCAAACAAGTTTGGCACGCATAAGCGGTTCACAATAATTGGGCGCGCTACGACTTCCTAAACCGGTACATATATGTATATCGAAGCATTACCCTATCTTGCCAAATATCATAATTGGTAATACAGGTTGATATTTACACTTCTCTCTCCTGCCGGACACTTCTAATGAACGCCACATCTCAAGCCAGTTCATCTATGCGCGATCGCAAAATCACTTCAGCCCGCGTAAATGTATGCTCTCCAAATCGAAATTTCGTCACGCTTATCATCGAAACAGAAGGTGGTGTTGTCGGGTATGGAGACGCAACATTAAATGGGCGCGAGCTTGCCGTAGCATCATATTTGAATGACCATCTTATTCCTGCATTGATTGGCAAAGACTGCGGCCAAATCGAAGATATCTGGCAATATTTCTACAAAGGCGCTTATTGGCGTCGCGGCCCTGTTACGATGTCTGCAATTGCTGCAATTGATACTGCGCTTTGGGATATCAAAGCTAAAATGGCCAATATGCCACTTTATCAATTACTCGGCGGAAAAAGTCGCGACAGCGTTCTAGTCTATGGCCATGCAAACGGAACAGATGCATCCCACACAGTTGAAGAAGTTCTACGTTACAAAGAAATGGGCTATCAAGCCATCAGAGCGCAATCAGGCGTACCCGGTCTTGATGTGGCTTATGGCGTATCTAAAGACAAAATGTATTATGAACCCGCCGACAGCCACCTCCCCTCAGAACAGCTCTGGGACACGCGAGCATATCTGAACTTCATACCCAAATTGTTTGAAAAAGTTCGTGACGCAGTCGGCACTGAAACAGCACTCCTTCATGACGGACACCACCGCATGACACCACAAGAGGCTGCAAGACTTGGTAAATCCTTAGAACCATTTGATCTGTTCTGGCTGGAAGATGCTACACCAGCAGAAAACCAAGAAGCATTTCGTCTTATTCGCCAGCACACAACAACCCCTTTGGCAGTGGGTGAGATTTTTAACAGTATCCATGATTGCCGTGAACTGATTCAAAACCAGCTCATTGATTTTATCCGCACCACTATTGTTCATGCAGGTGGGATCACACATTTGCGCCGCATCGCTGACCTTGCTGCACTCTATCAGATTAGAACAGGAAGCCATGGTGCAACAGACCTCTCTCCTGTTTGTATGGGAACTGCCATCCACTTTGACACGTGGGTTCCAAACTTTGGAATACAGGAATATATGCGCCATACAGAAGCCACAGATGAAGTCTTCCCGCATGACTACAAGTTTGAAAGCGGTCACATGATATGTGGTGAAACCCCTGGGCATGGCGTCACGTTAGACGAAAAATTAGCAGCTAAATATCCCTATGATCCGCGCCAATTACCAATTGCACGCCTCAAAGACGGAACTATGTGGAATTGGTAATTTCAGTCTATGCAAGCATAATACAATTTTCCGATAAAACTTATGGCTCGCTCACATGAAACGATTATATCAAACAGTCGCAAATACACTCAAATCCAAGATTGAAGCTGGTGAATATGAAATTGGTCAGCGACTTTCAGCCGAACGAATTCTCGCTGAAGAGTTCAATGTATCTCGACCTACGATTAGAGAAGCTATAATTGCGCTTGAAATCATGGGCTTAGTCGAAGTCAAAAATGGTTCGGGTGTTCATGTTATTTCTGATCGCGCCAATAATGATGCAGCAAACGATCTAGATATTGGTCCATTTGAAATGATGGAAGCGCGTATTTATCTAGAAAGTGACATCGCTGAATTAGCTGCAACCCGCATAGACGACATCACCCTTGCTAAACTTGAACAGCTTCTTGTTGAAATGGTTCAAGAAAATGCAAATGGGAATATCAGTGATAGTGAAAGCGCAGACCGTCAGTTTCATATGATGATAGCAAACGCGACCCAAAACTCAGCTTTGGTAAAAATGAGCGAAGATTTGTGGGCTGTTCGTGATTCCAGTCCCGTTGTGATCGAAATGCTAAACCGGTCTCGCGAATATGGTGTTCAGCCCATGGTCGAAGACCACAGAAACATTTTCTACAACCTCAAAAATCGTGATCCTGCTGGTGCCAGAAAAGCAATGTTTGATCACCTCACCCGCGTCATTGATGCACTTCTGGAAGTGACAGAAACCGATGATGTAGAAAAGGCAAAAAACAAAGCCCAAGCCAGACGCGATCACTATCTCGGGCAAAAGAAAAATTGATCACCGCTTGCTCCATAACACTCTTTCAGTTTGATAAGGCTTACAATTTGGGCGAAAAAGGAAGCAGTCTATGACTCAATTTTCTCGCCGGCATGTTATGTCTATCGCTGGCAGTGCCTGCCTGTCTTTTCCGTTATCAGGATGCAATTCCAATCAACCAGCTTTGATAGCCGCCGATGCATTAAGCGCAGACTATCCAACAGTGGCCGCCCTCACTTTCATGACGGACCGTTTGAGGGAAAAAACCGAGGGCCGCATCAAAACAGAGATTTATTCCGGTGCACAATTAGGCGCTGAAAGAGATACTCTAGAAATCTCCATGTTTGGCGGCATAGACTTTAACCGAGTTAATCTTGCCCCATTAAACCCGATTGCCAAATCAACAATTGTTCCATCCCTGCCTTTCGTCTTTAGGTCCATTCCGCATATGCGAGCGGCCATGGACGGCGCGCCCGGCCAAAAAATTCTCGCAAGCCTAGCCGAGCATGATTTGATTGGTTTGTGCTTTTACGATTCTGGTGCGCGCAGTTTCTACAATACAATCAAACCCATTCGCACGCCCGATGACCTTAAAGGCATGAAGATACGTGTTCAAAATTCAAACCTATATGTCGCCATGGTGGAAGCATTAGGCGCAAATGCCACTCCGATGTCATTTTCTGAAGTGTACCAAAGCCTTGTGCAAGGCGTGATTGATGGCGCTGAAAATAACTGGCCCTCCTATGAAAACACACGCCATTTTGAAGCTGCCCGATATTATTCTCTGACCCAACATCTCATGACACCGGAAATTCTAGTGATGTCTGCTAGACGCTGGAAAATGATGTCTGACAATGATCGAGAGCTTGTGATGGAATCTGCACGTGAATCTGTTCCTTTCATGCGTCAAATCTGGGATGCACGCGTCAACAGCGCAATGGAAGTCGTCAAAAAAAGCGGCGTCGAAATCATTGAAACAATTGATAAAGATCCATTCATTGAATGCATGCAGCCTGTATATGATCGCTTTTTAACGCCAGACTTGCGTGAGCTCATGGAAGAAATTCAGGACATGGAGTCTTCTGATGTTTGAGTCCGCAGCAGACGCAATTTCCAAGTTATCATTCCTCCTATCGCGACTATGTTTATGGATTTCCAGCATTGGTATTGTTGCCATAACCGCGATTATATTCTGGCAAGTCATTGCACGGTATATTTTCAATGCTAGCCCGTCTTGGAGCGAACAACTCGCGCTTTATCTTCTGGTCTGGACAGTCCTGTTCGCAGCAGCTGCAGGCGTTAGGGAACAATTTCATATTCACATCACCGTATTCCAGAATGGACTGAATAAAGCCCGTTTGCCTGTCATCATATTCACGCATGTGGTCACTGCAAGCGCGGGCCTAACACTCGCTGTGTATGGTACGAAATTAGTCTCTCGTCTCTGGCAATATCCAATCCCGTCCTTAGGGCTGCCCCGTGGATCTGCATTTTTGCCCCTTCCACTTGCCGGAGCTCTGATCTGCTTTTTTGCGATAGAACATATCATCGCCAATAGTCGCAATGAGAAGGTGATACCAGCATGGCGCTAACACTTCTTCTTCTTGCACTCGCTATTTTTCTAATTGCTGGTGTGCCCATATCATTTGCGCTGCTTTCCGCATCAGTCCTGACACTTGTATATCTAGACATCGCGCCAGTGATTGCTGTTCAGCAATTGGCCGCTGGTATCAATGTCTTCTCTCTTATGGCCATCCCATTCTTTATATTCGCAGGCGACCTCATGTATCGCTCAGGAATAGCAGAAAAGCTTTTACAGGTTGCAGATGCAGCGCTCGGCAGGCTTCAGGGCGGATTAGGTCAAGTTGATGTGGGCGCTTCTATGCTGTTTGGAGCCGTCTCTGGATCTTCAATAGCGTCCGTTTCCGCACTTGGTTCTTCGCTCATGCCTGCAATGCAAGAAAAAGGTTATGACAAAGACTATGCGGTCAATGTGACGTGCTGCGCCGCAATTTTGGGTGTCATCATCCCTCCATCTCACAATATGATCATCTATGCCGCGTCTTCAGGTTTAGGCATATCAATTGGTGATCTGTTTTTGGCTGGGATATTTCCCGGCATTATCGCCGGTATAGCGCTAGCTATTACAGCTTGGATAATTGCTCGCAAACGCAACTACCCTAAAGGCGTCTTCCCTGGATGGCCTGCCTTTCTAAAAGCGAGCATTATCGCTTTGCCGGGCCTGTTTACAGCCGTTATTATTGTAGTGGGCATACTTGGAGGCGTCTTCACGCCAACTGAAAGCTCTGCTGTTGCTATTGTCTACACATTGATAGTTGCCGCCTTTGTGTACCGAACCCTGACGCCAACAACCTTTGCACTCGCATGTCGAGGCGCTGTGCAAACGACAGCAATCGTAATGATGATAATTGGATCAGCAGCAGTGTTTGGTTGGTTGCTCGCCCTTTTGCACGCACCTACGCAATTGGCTCAACTTGTCATGTCGATTTCAGATAATCCAACACTGGTCATGTTGATGGTGATTTTGGTTCTTCTCATTCTAGGAACTTTCATGGATATGGCCCCTCTTATCATTATCACCACACCGATTTTCTTACCCATGATGATGGAATTGGGTGTCGATCCAGTTCACTTTGGCATCGTGCTTATTCTCACCTTAGGGATAGGTCTCGTGACACCGCCAGTTGGGTCAGTGCTTTTCGTGGGAGCGGCCATTGGTGACATAAAAATTGAAGAAACCGTCAAGACAATATGGCCTTTCTATCTTGCTCTCATAGCGGCGCTTTTGCTGACGGCTTACATACCAAGCTTGACGCTTTTCCTGCCAAGTGTATTTCAGTAACAAAACAAATATAAAAAATACGGGGCTTTAAAACCATGATATTAAATGGGGAGATTAAACATGAAAAACAAAGCACTAAAGCTCTACACATCTGTACTCGCACTCGCTTTTGCGGCGGCATGTCAACCAACAGATAAAGCCTCTTCTATTGAAGAAACCCAACCCAAAAAAACGGCAAGTTTTGAATATTTTTCTTATTCAGGCCAAACACCAGAAACAGTCGAATTAGCGGACAACCAATACCAAAATCCAATTCTAGCTGGCTATTATCCAGATCCTTCTGTTTTGCGCGTCGATGAAGATTATTATCTGGTCAATTCCAGTTTCTCGCACTTTCCTGGCATCCCCGTTTTTCATTCAAAAGACCTCGTAAATTGGT
Source organism: Hirschia sp. (assembly GCF_058892565.1). Taxonomy (NCBI): domain Bacteria; kingdom Pseudomonadati; phylum Pseudomonadota; class Alphaproteobacteria; order Hyphomonadales; family Hyphomonadaceae; genus Hirschia; species Hirschia sp. The sequence goes on from NZ_JBZXVU010000033.1 coordinate 39,496, forward strand.
CTCAAATCGGCAACGCAATTGATCGACCAGACCAGCTTGATTTCTCAGGACTGACCGTTTCTAGAGGTGTGTTTGCACCTGATATTTCCTACCATGATGGGGTGTTTTATATCGTCACTACATGCGTTGATTGCAAAGGTAATTTCGTTATCACCGCAGATAATCCTACTGGCCCATGGTCAGATCCGGTTTGGCTAGATTTTGACGGCATTGACCCATCCATTTTTTGGGAAGGCGAGAAAGCCTATATCGTCAATAATGATGCACCGATCGGAACACCCATATATGAAGGGCATCGCGCAATTTGGGTTCAAGAATTTGACTGGCAAAATCTCAAAATGGTCGGAGAGCGTACCCTGCTAATTAATGGCGGCGTAGATATCACTACCGAACCTGTATGGATTGAAGGCCCGCATATTCTAAAACGCGACGGATATTATTACCTCACCGCTGCTGAGGGTGGGACCAGCGTCAATCACTCCCAGACCATATTCAGGTCCAAAGACGTCAGAGGTCCATTCCTTCCTGCAGACCACAATCCCATCCTTACGCAAAGAGATTTAGTCCCAGATAGAACACACCCTATTTCCGCTGCAGGGCATGCAAAGTTTGTTGAAACGCAAAATGGAGAATGGTGGGCAACTTTTTTAAGCACACGTCCATATGATGCAGAAGACCACTATAATATTGGCCGTGAAACCTTCTTACTTCCCGTCAGCTGGAATGATGGCTGGCCTTACATACTGCCCGCTGGAGAAGCAATTCCTTTTGCCCACGCCAAACCAAACCTGCCTGCTCAGGCAGCCCCAGCCTTACCGCTAACTGGTAATTTCAGCTATCGCGATGAGTTTGACGGAAGCGCTCTATCTCAACAATGGGTTGGAGTTCGCAATCCTGAAAGCGCATTTTATTCCATTAAAAACGGCGCACTTAATCTAAGTTGTGATTATGCCTTTGGTGATCTTTCTCACGCACCTTCATTTATCGGCCGCCGCCAACAGCACCACATCGCGACAACCACAACATCCCTCTCCTATACACCTCAAGCTAACGGTGATCAGGCCGGTTTAGTTGCCATTCAAAATGATACATCATTGGTATTTTTCGGAATTGAGAAAGACGAGAACGGCACCAATATTGTTGTTAGAACAAAAGACAATTCCGACAACGACACATTGCTGGCCTCAGCGCCAATAACCAATCTTGAGAATATAGACCTGACATTAAGCAGCGATGCCGGACTGATGCAGTTTGAATATGCAATTGAAGGAGCGCAAACAGTGTTGGCTCAAGACATTGATGCAACGCTATTAAGCACCGCAAAGGCAGGCGGATTTGTCGGCACAATCATTGGCCCCTATTGTCATTCTTCCGTACAATAACTCCACAAATCAACAGCACATAATAAGCCTCCCCTTTATGGGGGAGGCTTTTTCTTGAGAAGATCTCTTCATTTCTAAACTATTGTGTTTGTCCCGGCGCAAACGGAAATGAAAGCGCCTTATAATACTCCAGGCTATGTTCAGGCTGCGCACTTCCCTCTGGAAGTTCCAGCCCGTTAATGCTCATCCAATAAGCGAGAGAAGCATCACGCCACCATTTTGCTTCTTTATGTTGAATACCCAGAAAATCAGAAATTTGCTCATACCGTTCAGCGTCAATTTCGCCTTCAAGGTTTAGCCAATCAGATTGCATCTTCGCCACAGCATCCACACCGCGATCATAATGACGCACCATTTCCTGCCAAAGCGTCAAACCGCTCTTCATCTCATAATCCCAACCAACTCGGTGGAACCATAGTAAAAGATTGTCCGGCACGGTTTCCAGATTGCTCCATTTTTTACGCAAAGGTTTTGCATATTGAGCCAGTGCATTTGACCCTGTTTTTGTGCGATCAAAACCGATTTCATCGGTGGTCGCACGGTGGTAATAATACGGGTTCCAGTCAGCGCGCCCCAAATCATCCACCCAAGGCCCAGGTCCATAATGATGTCCTGTGCCCATAAGATGAGTTAAGCCTAGAGGTGTCATGTAATCGACAACCGCTTCCCGCGATCCCATCATCATGCTCAAAACGGTTTCTTCGCCGGCATTTGATAAATCAAACGTCTGATCAATCCACTCTTCAGCAATAGATGAACTTGATAGTTTCGGGTTCCATGCCAAACGCCCAAAAGCATACCAATTGGCTTGATCAAATATGGAACCAGCCCAATTGCGGTCACGCCCAATATTGGCCACACCGGCTATACCTGACAGTTTGTGATTAAAAGTTTTGCCATCCACAATATCGGCGACACTGGCATCTTCATTCTTCACATGAGTGTCCGTATCAAGCACCTCTTCCCACATCGGCCCCAAATAAGCCAAGTGCGTTGAAAATCCCAGATATTCCTTAGTCAGCTGAAGTTCGAGCATCACAGGCGTTTTTTCCATGCCGCCAAACAATGGGTGAATGGGTTCGCGTGGTTGAAAGTCCAATGGTCCGTTTTTAGACTGAACCAGCACATTGTCTCTAAACTTGCCATCAAGCGGAACAAACTCGTCATATGCTTGTTTGACACGATCATCTGGCTCTTCAGCGGAATAAACAAAGGCACGCCACATCACAACGCCACCATGTGAGGCCACGGCGTCTGCCAGCATATTTGCACCCTCAGCATGGTCACGATCATAATCTTGCGGCCCGGGCTGGCCTTCTGAATTTGCTTTGACGAGAAAACCACCAAAATCTGGGATATATTCGTAAATTTCATCCGCTTTGGTTTTCCACCATTCCTGAACATCGCTATTGCGCGGATCCGCTATTTCTAGACCATCCAGCTCCATTGGTGCCGAAAAACGCGCCGTTAGATAGACTTTTATGCCGTATGGACGAAACACATCTGCGAGCGCTGCAACTTTCTCAAGGTATCGCGGCGTTAAAACGGTCGCGTCGGCATTCACATTTGTTAGAACTGTTCCATTGATACCAATAGATGCATTCGCTCGCGCATAATCTGTGTATCGGGGCGACATATAGTCGGGCATACGAAACCAATCCCAGATGGACTCACCTGAAAAACCGCGCTCGACATGACCATTCAGATCATCCCAATGATTAAGTACGCGCAAATCAATGGCGGGTGCTTGTGTGATATCCAGTTTTGTCAGATCCGCTTCTGCAGCCACCTGCCTTAGATAGTCAAACACACCATAGAGCAGACCAATATCTGTCTTCGCGCCAATCAGTGTATGGCCTATCTCTTCGCCGTTTTCACTGCGAATGATATATCCCTCATCGCTTTCTACAGCTTCTAAATCACTTTCGATAGAACCAGAACACTGCGTACTACTTAGTAAAAGTGTTCCATCTTCAAGCTTATCGTGACGTACTAACTCACTGCCCGTCATCGCCATAAACGCTGATTGCAATTCATCAGATATAATATCGAGCGTTGGCGAGTTTGTTTCACAATCAAGCATAAAGCCAGTTGGAAATGCCGCCGCCTCTGGGTCCATGCGAGCATGGCGCAACCATAATTCATAGCCATCCTCTGCCTGTGCACACATAGGCATCACAGCCACAAGCCCTAGTGCGACAATTGACGATGCAAACACTTTCCCCAGTTTTCCAAAAGTCATCTTCATTTGTGATTTTTCCTCAAACGCGTCCACATGCTTGTTTTCAAATTGAAATTCATTCATCTTCTACCACCAACTCAAATGGTGTGACCGGCACATAGTCACCTTCAAATAGGGTTGGAATTGGCGAATCCGCCCACGCATAACGAATGCGTGCGCCTTGGGTTTTGTCGTCAATTGAAATGCGAAGACTATCCTGCCCTTCAAGGCTTGCTGGCACAAAACGGCATCCTTCCAACGGCGTGCAATACTCAACACCAGATAAATTATCACCGCCATAAATGCGCAAGCCATCCTGCGTATTCACAAACTCAACTATAATTCCATCATCGTTATAATATGCCCTTACAGGCTGGGCATTATCGCCCAATTGCTTACGATCTTTCGTTTGCAAATACCCTAAAGACTCAACGATACGCTGCGCCACAACCTGCTTATTAGCTGGATGAATATCAATGCGGTCTCCAATATCAATTGTGACAACCAGCCCTGTGTTTTCATCAGCTAAAGCCACCCGCCTCTGCGCGTCACGCACACCTGATGACCCACTCTCAACCGGCTCAAATGGCAAATTTCCATAATTTGCAAGCTGGATAACCACAACCGGCAGATCAGAAGTAAACATGAGCCGCCAGCCTTTAATCAACCCAGCCAACATTTGCTCATAATCTTCTGGATTGCTCGCATTGCTTTCACCCTGATACCAGAATGCCGCCTTGAATTTCAGACCATCCAGAGGCGACACCATACCATTGTGAATACCAGACAAACCATTCATTGTTTCCCATGGCGCACGATCCATAGAGCTTGGTCCGTTTTCAATCAGCTGCCATTGCCAATTTTCAAAACCAATATTTTGCTGCTGCCAGTTCACACCAGAATCGCTAAGGTCTAAAATTCCACCAGCCTTCCAGCCATTCTCAATCGCAATCGTAATTATGTTTTTACCTGACTTCAGCAAGCCTGCACTTGCCTCATAAACCGAGGCTCCACTCCAGCCATAGCCAGAGCCAACGAACTCACCATTCACCCAAACATAATCGCGTTCATCAGTCAGTCCGACAGATAAATCCACCGCAGACCCATCATAATCTTCTGGCAAACTCAATTCAGTTTGAAACCAGATTAAGCCTTTATATTCCTCTATTTCTTCAATGCCCCAGGCTTGATAATTGCCCATGGTTTCAGGTGCTTTTTTCCACGCCTGATCAATACTTTGTGACGCATTTTCCCAAGGCTTTGATGCTGAAGGAAACGTGCTATCCCACCACGTATTTAGTCTTTCTCCGAATTTGGATATCGCTGCTTTGGGAGTCTCCCTATAGTTTTGCAGCATCTCCAACTCATCTGAAACCAGACCCGTTTCCTCCAATGAGGCCTCATTCATCCACGCTTCTATACGTGTTCCGCCCCATGCTGCCTGCACTAGGCCAATGGGAGTATCTGATTTCTTTTCCAACTCTTTAGCCGAGAACCAGCAAACCGCTGAAAAATTCTCAACTGTTTTTGCACTCGCCATTTCCCACGAAACATCGCCAGTGACACTTTTTTGCGGCGCATTGAATGAGCGCATTGGCATTTGAAACAAACGAATATTAGAGCCGTCAGCTGCCGGAATTTCGCGATTGGGATTAAGCGCACGAGACACTGGAAATTCCATGTTGGACTGTCCAGAACACAGATACACATCGCCAATTAAGACATCTTCCAGCACTTGAATCTGACCATCTTCAGTTTCAACTTTAACCTGATATGGCCCCATTGCGTCTGGTTCATCAAAACTTATCCGCCAATTACCAACAAGGTCTGCTTCTGCTTGTTTGGTTTCACCATTAAAAGTCAGATTGATTTTTTGACCCGAGCCAGCCCGCCCCCAAAACGGAATTTCATACCCTTGTTGTAATACCATGTGATCTGAGAACACATTGCTCAAAATTGGTGCGCTCTTACCTTCCTCATCCGAGGATGCTGTTGAACCAGATGTCGTTGAATCACATGCAACAACTCCACAAACCATTGCAGATATAAGCGCCGCCTTGATGCCAACCGTATTCAAGAACTGAATTCGCACGTCTAACTCTCCCCTAGTGTTTGTTTATATTTATTTTTCAGTTTCCGTCTCATGCGGAACCGTAATCTTTTTAGTCTACATCACCCGTATGCCTGCATTGGGAAATGCCCCAACATCCTGCCCGAAGATAAGACTTATCTCGCTGGAAACAGGAATGAAGACACTCTCTAATACTACAATTTATGTCAGACCAATTTTAAAAATCTATCTGGCCAATTTATTCTGCTCTATAGAATTCTGTCAACCACGCCTGAGCCAGATGTAGGGCCTAAAGTCCGAAAATCTGCTCCTCACTTAAACGTGAACCTAAATCAAAAATTAGACAGAGACAACGATGGACTTATATATAAAACCAAGGATATAAACCAACGCATAAAACGAAGAATAACGCATCCTTGATCACCGGCATCTTGCTATATCTTTTATAGCTCGATGAAGGCGCTCAAACGATGCCAATAAAAACTCTTGGAGGATTCAATAATGAAATCAGTGAAATCAATTTTATTGGGAACGATAGCGTCCCTTGCTTTTGCAACCGCATGCAGTAGCTCTCAAACAGACACTGAAACAGCTCAAACAACTGAAGAAGCAAAATCCGCTGAATTTCGTTTCATGGATCCGTCTCTTTCCCCCAAAGAACGCGCGCTTGACCTCGTGTCACACATGACACTCGAAGAAAAAGCAGCACAAATGTACGACAAAGCCGCTGCAATTCCGCGTCTTGGTCTACATGAATATAATTGGTGGAATGAAGCTCTCCACGGTGTTGCCCGTGCGGGTCATGCAACTGTCTTCCCTCAGGCTATCGGAATGGCTGCGACATGGGATGAAGACCTCATGTTGGAAGTGGCAAATGTGATTTCCGATGAAGGCCGCGCCAAGCATCATTTTTATGCCAATGAAGATGTGTACGCTATGTATGGCGGACTGACTTTCTGGTCGCCAAATATCAATATCTTTAGAGACCCAAGATGGGGCCGCGGACAAGAAACATATGGAGAAGACCCATATCTAACAGGTAGAATGGCGGTCAATTTCATTAATGGCCTTCAAGGCGATGATGACAAATACTTTAAATCCGTCGCCACAGTAAAACACTATGCCGTTCACTCTGGCCCTGAACCATCGCGTCACCGCGACAACTATATCGCAACAGATGCTGATCTTTATGAAACATACCTCCCTGCTTTCAAAACAGCATTTGATGAAACAGAAGTTGCTTCTGTCATGTGTGCCTATAATGCTGTCTGGGGCGATCCTGCCTGTGGTTCCGAGCGCCTCATGAAAGACTTGCTGCGTGAAGAATTAGGCTTTGATGGTTATGTCGTTTCTGATTGTGGTGCCATTGGCGATTTCTACTATGACGAAGAGAAAAAAGCAGAAGGCACAGCACCATATGCTGCGCATGACCATGTGGACACGCGCGCGCAAGCCGCAGCCCTGTCTGTGAATATGGGAACTGACCTGAATTGTGGTGATGGTGAAGGCAATAAAATGGATGCCCTACCCCAAGCCGTAAAAGAAGGCTTGATCACTGAAGAAACAATCGATCAATCAGTGGTGCGTTTATATTCTGCTTTGTTCAAACTTGGCATGTATGACGACCCATCTCTCGTGCCTTGGTCCAATATCTCAATTGATACAGTTGCCAGCCCTAGCCATTTGGAAAAATCAGAAGAAGCCGCGCGTGCTTCTCTCGTTCTACTCAAAAATGACGGCATTCTTCCACTAAAACCCGACACAAAAGTCGCAGTGATTGGACCAAATGCAGACAATTGGTGGACACTGGTTGCAAACTATTACGGTCAACCAACCGCACCCGTGACAGCTTTAAAAGGTATCAAGGCGAAAATTGGTGCTGAAAATGTAAGCTATTCCGTCGGCTCAACAATCGCAGGTGACATTTATTCAAACTATAAGGCTGTGCCATCAAACACTCTCTTCCACAAAAATGAAGCTGGCGAATTAGTCCCTGGTGTTAAAGCCGCCTATTATGAAGATAAATTCCTATCAGGTGAGCCAAGCATTGAAACTGTTGAAGAAAATATTGATCACTACTGGTTACGCACACCGACAACCGACGGTCTAAACGATGAATTTGGCGCGATTTGGAGCGGTGTTATTGTGCCAGAAGAAACCGGCAGCTACCGGTTCCAGCCATCTCGCTGGTCCACACTTGAGATCAATGGAAAAGAAGTTACCGACACGGATGACATCGAAATGAAAGCTGGTGAATCTTATGAATTCACACAAAGCTTGAAATTTGATTCAGGCTGGCCACGCGATCAACTCGACAAATATGCCTACCTAAACTGGACAGATGTTTCTCGCGATTACAAAGCAGAAGCACTTGCAGCTGCAGAAGATGCAGAAGTTATTTTGTTCTTCGGTGGTATTGATGCCAATCTTGAGGGCGAAGAAATGGGTGTGGAGCTTGATGGCTTCCTTGGCGGAGACCGCACACACATCAACTTGCCTGCACCTCAGGAAAAACTCCTCAAAGAACTTCACGCAACAGGCAAACCTGTCGTGCTGGTAAACTTCTCTGGTAGTGCCATGGCACTAAACTGGGAAGATGAAAATCTCCCAGCTATTGTTCAAGCTTTCTATCCGGGTGAAAAATCCGGAACAGCTATAGCTGATCTGTTATGGGGTGAATTTAGCCCATCTGGTCGTCTGCCTGTGACATTCTATAAATCACTTGAAGGCATGCCAGCCTTTGATGATTATTCAATGCAGAACAGAACCTACAAATATTATGAAGGTGAACAACTCTATCCATTCGGTCACGGTCTTAGCTATACAAGTTTTGAATATTCAGACCTAAAACTTGAAACAGCCTACGCAGCCAATGAAAACCTACAAGTTAGTGTCAAAGTGACAAATAGCGGCGACAAAGCCAGTCGCGAAATTGTTCAGGCTTATGTCACACGCGACACGTTGGCGAATGTCTCTACACCACGTGTCGAGCTTGCAGCCTTTGATGCAATTGAGCTTGCACCTAAAGAAAGCCAAACTGTAACACTCAGCATGAAACCTGATGCCATTGGCTATTTTAACGAGAATGGAAAACTCACCTTCCCTGAGGATGGTAGCTTTACATTGTCTATTGGTGGTGGACAGCCAGGGTTTGATGCGCCGTACACATCTGTAAGTGTTGATTACTCCAACTAGATAACAAAAAGGGTAGCAAGCAAAATCCTTGCTACCCTATCTTGTTGTTTATCGACTTAAGAAAGCACCGCGCCAGTTTTACAAACTAGTTGCACTCAGCTTCAACACTGGGTGATGCCACCCAATCAAAAGCATTCACCAGAAATTTTTGATATTCCGGCTCTTCATAGTTTTCATAACTATGTCCAATCGCAGAATACACACCTTTTGCATCCCCTCGGCAGAATGACCATGCAATCGGGTGATCAATTGCTTTATTTCCCATTCTTAGATCTTCAGGCCATCTCTCAACAACTTTATTAGTTGGTGCATAAGTTGCCTCATCAAGCCCTAAAAGCGGTATAAACTCATCACTTGGCGGCACTTGGTCAAAACTATACCACTCGTCTGTTAGGTTAAAAGAAGGCGGCAGCCCCTGCACAACAGGGTGATCCGGCTTCAACACAACTACCTCCGCCTCTTGAAATTGAGGCTGCATTGTATGACCGATAAATCCTGTGCCAATGAAATTGGTCTGAAACCAATCCCATTTTGCAATACTCTTGTCGCCAACACTGTGTAATCCGATCCAGCGACCTTTTTTCTCAAACCATTTTTGAAATGCCACACGCTGATTTTTACTGAGGACATCTCCAGTCACATTATTGAAAACAACAACATCAAAACGCTCAAGATCAGCTTCATTAAAGACAGCACTATTTACCGTCGTAAGCAGATCATATCCCTTATTTTCAGCAAGCTTGACAAAGAACAAATCAGCCCCGGAAATACCGCCATCATGACGCCATTCCAAAGTTTTAGAAAACACCAAAATTGAAGGCGATTTCATCCAATCGACCACCTCCGCCTGATGTCCCCCTTCCTCAATATTAGAATTTGGTTGCAATGAGCCTCTCAATGAACACGCTTGCAAGCAAGTCGACACTAGCGCGACAATGACAAGAGATTTTTTCACCATAATACCCCCAATACTTCGACACCAAAGACACAGAAAGTGAGGAATTTAACTGCAATATTGATCAATAAATTCCTGATGCGAAGGAAGTTGAGCTAGGGTGGAAGCTACTTTTTCGCGCTGTGATTTAAGCGCATTTTCCAATCTATCTTTTGGAAATAACTGCCCGATGGCATGGTATCCTTTTGGCTCTATCCCCTGCCCAAACATGACTTGTATCCATGAATCCAACAAGAATAATTCATCACACCCATTGTATGCATGAGCATTTTCTTCAAATAGCGAAAGCCTAGCTGCCAGCGTATCAGGAATGTCCATTGCCTGACGTTCGCGCCAGAATTCACTATCGTCGCGCTGCGTGACCTTATAATGCAGGATCAAGAAATCCCTAATCTGCTCAACTTCTTTAGAGATTTTATCATTGTATAAATCAGCAAGCGCCGGCGTAATTCCATGATAAGGGAAATGCTTGACCAACTCGGTCACACCGCGCTGAAATAAATGAATACTTGTGGATTCCAAAGGTTCTAAAAAACCCGATGACAGCCCAAGTGCAACACAATTCTTATTCCAAACCTTCTTACGACGGCCAGTTATAAATCGGATCAGACGTGGCTCGGTTAAGGCTTCACCTTCCAACGCATTTTCAAATTGCTCGCGAGCATCATCATTAGATAGTTTTTCACTTGTAAAAACAAATCCATTACCAACGCGGTGTTGCAAAGGAATGCGCCATCTCCAGCCATTCTCGTGCGCTATAGCACGCGTATATGGGATTGCTGGGCCCGTTTTCTGTGTTTGCACAGCATATGCGCTATCCATCGGCAACCAATGACGCCAGTCATCATATCCTGTTTTGAGGGTTTTCTCGATCAGTAGGCCATTAAATCCAGTGCAATCAATGAAAAGGTCACCCTCAATTAAAGCTCCATTTTCAAGCTCTACAGCCTTGATATTCCCGCTTTCTGCGTGTTGAAGCACATTCTGGATTTTCCCTTCGACACGCTTAACGCCTTTCTTCTCGGAAAAGCCGCGAAGATATTTCGCATAAGCAACTGCATCCAGATGATAGGCGTAATTTAAAGGTTTCTGCTTGTCGGATGTATAGAACTTATCCGCTTTTGCAGCCTTTAACTCCAGACAATAATCCTCAAAGTCTCCCTCAATACCCAGATCTCTGGCATGCAGCCAAAGATGATGGAATGGTGCCATCCAGGTGTGCTTACCAACCTGCCCAAATGAGTGAATATAGCTCTCGCCTTTGTCTTTCCACCCTTCAAACTGGATACCCAATTTAAACGTTGCATGCGTGGCGCGCATAAACTCAGCTTCATTAATGCCAAGCATCGCATGAAAAGACGTATGGGTCGGAATTGTCGCCTCCCCAACGCCAATTGTGCCGATAGCTTCAGACTCAACCAATGTTATATCAAGAGCAGGCCCCAGATTATGAGACAAAGACGCAGCAGTTACCCAACCGGCAGTACCACCTCCTGCGATGACTACTCTATTGATTGTCTGTCTTTCCACCTCAACCTCCTGATTTATTTATTATTATCGGTTTAATTTTTGTAGTAGCTGCGCCCGTAATTGCCGCGCAATGTGACCATCCATCTCGCCAAGCGGGCCACGCGCATGCTCGGGTAAATGCGATGCTGAATTGCCGCCATCCTTGAAAACATAATAATCAAAGACCTCTCGCCAAGCATCCTTCTCGGATTGTGGACGGTCCCTTAAACTAATCAGTCCATGTAATAATGTGTTCATAGGTGAATCAGCAAAGCTTGGAACGCTATTCCACCAATAGTTTAGCAATATGTTGAATTGTGCCAATGCTTCGACCTGATGCCACCATAGCGCTGGATACATAAGCATATCGCCCGGTTCCAACTCTGCAATCTGAGCATGTTTTATCGCTTCTTCAAATTTGGGGTATTTCTCAAAATCTGGTTTGTGAATATCAACCATGGTCAACACCTGACCGCCCGGCGTTGGCGCAAGCGGCCCTGGGTATAAATTATGGATTTGATCGGGCGGGAACAAAATAAACCTCCGCTTACCAGCAACACAAAAAGCGATATTGTTGGACATGTCATAGTGAGCGCGAGCAGTTGTCTGTCCACCCATCCACAATGAGCTTAAAACCGGACCAATTTCAAATAGCGAATAAGTTTCTAGCTTTAGTCCATTTTCCGCATCTAACCCTGGGAAAAATTGGTTTTGATCTGTGGAGCCTACATAATACCCATTTTTAAGCCCTTCAATATCAAATGTCTCGCGCACTAGATCAAAGAATTTCTGTAAAGGCACCCTTTCAGCTGTATAATTCATACGCGTGAGATTTTCATCGTAGAAAGGCTGGCCCTGATGTTCAGGAGCGAGTGTGTAAAGCGTCACAGGTCGACCAGAATAAAAGCCTTCAAGATAGCGCATTACCTCATGGTGAGAGCACTTCCCCGCTTCCACTATTGGCCAATGCCCCGCGATATTCTTTACAATAACTGGACTGTTTAAAGCCGCGAGTTCACGAAACGGCAGAGCATCAAGGCTCTCAACCTCCACAATCTGTGTTTTGGGGCAGCCACTTAATACACTCAATCCACCACCTCTTTTACGATGTTGCTGTATTTAGCTCAGCCGCTTGGATCTTTCTGTTTTTCATCTCGATTAAGCGATTGATATTACTAGTAGAAGAGGCCAACAAATAGGTTAGGTGCAAATATCCAGACCTGCTAAGCTTCTCCAAATTCGTACCATCCAAATTGCGCAATTTATCCAACCCAACAGTCAAAAAACCGGGCATGTCATAACTTACGGTCGGATTAACATCGACTTTCATCACGATGTCTTCAATCAAACCCATTTCGTCAAGCGTATTGTAGAAATCATTCTGGAGATTTACGCCGTCGTGCAACAAGCGCAAAATAGCACTCACATGCTCCAGATACGGCGCATTGCCGCCTTCAGGTAAAAACAAAGGATATCCTTCATCCTTGCCCACTGACGGATGATCCATGTCTATATTGATCTTTGCTTCAACCTGCTCTTCACCAGCTTGTTCTGATTTCTGCAGTCCTATTGAAAAAGGGCCCCTCGCCTGAATGGCTGGAATGTAACGAGCATTCCAATCATTCCCATCTAGGTAAAGGTTTTCACCTGGATCTAGTCCAAGCAATGCGACTGCTTTAATCTCATTATTATCCCGACGAAGGAAGATGGGATATTCACGCTGCAATTCTTGAAATTCCGTCGGAACGACCAATACTTGGTTGACACTATCCCCAAAGGCTGCCCCTCGCATAACACCAACACGTAAATCTTGATGATCAATATTATTTAGAAGAACAATTTTCGACATATCGGTTTACTCACATTCAAAATGGAATAGTTGCGCTGATCTCGCCATGTTTCAACAACAAAGGCAATTGGTTTGGCAGTATCTAATGCGTATCAGATAATCATATAGAAGCAAAAGAATGGAAAGCCGGTGACGAGGTCAACGGCTTTCTTCATTTACCTACAAACAGGCTCTCTCTCCTTTTAATTTTAAAGAAGAGAGAGATCTATTTCAAAGTTTAGAATTTGTAACGAACACCAGCCACGAAGCGTGGTGATAATTCGTATGCATAATAAACTTGGTTTGTGACACGGTGATATTGACGTTGGTCTTCACCAGTTAGGTTGATAGCTTCAAATGATAGACCAAGGTGGTCATTCACTTCATAGCTAACGTTCATGTCAAACTGACCATAATCCTCAGCATAGATACCTGAACGGTCTCCACCTTGGTTGATTTGTGTGAGGTAAGTATCACGCCAGTTATATGTTAAACGCGCTGACAAACCATATTTTTCATATATCGCAGCGAAGTTTGCACTGTCAGATAGACCAACAAGAGCAAATTGGTTCTCATTGATAGATGCGCCAGGATCAAGAACAACATCACCATCAACAACAGTGTAGTTTGCAGATAGACCAAATCCAGTGTCACCAAAGAAGTGTTGAACAGCAAACTCATAACCGTGAATGTTACCATCATTGTCCTGAGTTGGTTGTTGCACTGCAAATGTTGCCAATGGATCAGTTGCGGCACTTGTTATGTCATAGTCAGTTGCTACTTGGTCAACATAGCTCTGAGGAAGAGCTGTCGCCAATGCACCATCTGTACCAAGAGCAGCTTGGAATTCAGCAGAAGCTGCGGCTTGATCACCACCATTTTTAATGATCAGAGCTGACATTGTGAAGAGATTCGCTTCAGATTGGTCAACTCCTGCAATACCATTTATCAGATCTAGAGCTTGACCAGAAACTGAACCGGCTGCTCCCGATGCTGGGTCACGCAAACCAAATAAGTTACGCTCTACAACACCTTGTCCAGTGAAGTTTTGCACATCTTTGTTGAAGTAACCAACGGATACATAACTTGCATCGCCATAATACCACTCAAGAGAAACATCATAGTTCTCAGATTCAAGAGGTAATAATCCAGGGTTTTGAGAGCTACCTGTCAGAGTACCACCAAGCGCTGTTGGACGGTTGGGCGCATCTGCGGTAGTCGATGCAAACAACTGTGAATAACCCACACGACCGATTGTCTTAGAGTAAGATGCACGTGCAACCAAATTATCCGTTAGATCAATTGAGAAGTCAAAGTTTGGCAACAAGTGATCATAACTTGCTTCTTGGGCTAGGTTTTCTGATCCACCATTGTTGGTAACAAGGAAATCGTTATCAGAACCCCAAATAATACCTGTTGGTATAGTTTGAACAGTGCTTGCTTCAACATCTGTCTCTTCATAGCGGAAACCAGCGTTCAAACGCACCGGCTTCGTCATAAATTCAGATTCCATGCCGAACTGAGCGAATAAAGAAGTAATGTCTTCACTTACAGTGTTATCATTAGATCCTGTTGTGACTGCATTTCCAGCATAAGCTGCTTGGAATAGCGGGAAAAGTTCCGTTGGTGATGATTTAAACGCAATGTCACCTTGACCAACTGACAAGTCGTCAAAAGTACAAGATATACAGAATTGCTCAACTAAGCCTGGCGCAAATTGCTCAACATCACCTGGGTTACCAATACCCCAAGAACCAAGGTCTTGCTGTGTTGTAAGCTGTATGCGGTTCATTTCAGTGTTACGACGGTTCGCACCAACTGTCAGGCTGGAATTGTCGTTTTCCCAAACAAAACGCAGATCAAATTCATCAACATCGTGCGTCATCTGGCCCGTGTTAGAACGTTGAACCTGTGTTCCAAGATCACCGGAGTCCAAAACACCGTTTCCGTTTCCGCGTACAGAATCGTTGGTTGTGTATGATTGCACAGGGTATCCTGAACTGTAGTCAACCGAGTGTTGCTGGATAACAGGAGCACCAAATGTCACAAATGTTGCGATGTGGCCCAATGGGTTGTTACCGGCCGACTTACCTTTAGATGTGTGACCATCAAAGATCACACTCATTGAGTCGTTAAGTTCCCACTCAGCACCAAAGCCAAGAGATTGCAATTGGTCTTTTGTCGCACGGTCTGTTTGTTCAAAACCGATATCTTTTGAACCATTGTTGTTTTCCTGCATGAAAATCGCAGTTGCAACAGGCCCATCGTGAGCAAATGTGATCTGATCCATTGGTGTCGCAAACCAGTTTGTTTGCTCATAGCGAAGTTCAGAAGACTCGTTTGCTACAACAGTATAGTCCGCAGTCAGTGTCAAAGCATCCATAGGACGGTATTGTAAAACTAACTGACCATTAATACGTTCACGCTCGATGTCGGAGAAGTCATAGCGACTGTCTTGAGCGATAGCGTAAAGCTGACCAGGCTCAGGCCCATTCGTAATAACTGTTGATCCATCACCACGCAGGTACGAGCTATCAATGCTTCCATCAGCACCAGCTTCACGTGTGATCCAGTCATTAATCTGCATTGTAGGCGCGCCGGAGTCACGCTTTGAGTATGATCCAAACACACCGACACCAAATGTACCAGCATCGTTTGACCAATTCATAACACCAGAAAGCTCAGGTGTTATAGAATCACCAGCTTCAACGCTTGTATCATTGACAAATTTAGCCTGAACCGTCGCATCAAAGCCATCTGTATCTAGCGGCTTACGTGTCACAATGTTGATCGTTGCACCAATACCACCAGTTGGCAAAATAGCTTGACCTGTTTTGTAAACTTCTAGTGCGCTAACACCTTCAGACGCAAGGTTTGAGAAGTCAAAGTTACGACCTCCACCAATACCATAGTTGCCGCGAGAACCAACCGCTTCGATATCAGCCGTCGGTAATGTACGTCCGTTAAATGTAACAAGGTTGAAACCAGGACCAAAACCACGAACAGTTACTGCAGAACCTTCACCATTCTGACGGTCGATAGAAACACCTGTGATTCGTTGCAATGATTCAGCTAGGTTGGTGTCTGGAAATTTACCAATGTCCTCAGCAGAAATCGCATCAAGAACACCACTTGCATCACGCTTCATGTCCATCGCGTTTTGCATAGATGCACGAATACCTGTTACGACGATAGTATCCAATGTGCGGCTTTCTTCCTCAGCCGCCTCTTGTGCTGCTTCTTGAGCAGCAGCAGGCATCGTAGCCATTATTGTCAGAGCGGAAACACCACTCAACAAGCCCAAACCAAATCCGAAATTATGTAGAACTTTATTACTACTCATTTTTTCCTCCCAGGAATTTTTTCTTCGACTTTAATTTTTATTTTTCGAAGCATGCAAACTCGAATATTTTTTAGTCCACACCCCCGATTACCTAAGGACTTCCAACTCCATTAGGTCCAACGTTGTCTCTATACCCTTAAAAAAGAGTGGTCAACGCAATATTCTCGACTAACCCTCAGTTTACTTTACAAATTATCTCAATGTAACTTTTTTAAGTGTCTGTATTTATTTATGTTATTATCCACAAAACACAGCAACAAACTCAAAAGCCACACTACGCAAAATTGTCTACCGTTGTCAGAATATTGAAAAAACCTCTTTTTGCAAGTAACTTCAGCTACTAAAAATCAGTTATTTTCTTGATTCTACTCCGCCATCCCGTCCAGTGTTTCTATTGTACCATCCGAACGATGCTTAAGCTCTGCAATTTTTATACTTCTTAAATGCGTAACGCCGCCGGATAATTTGCTATCATGGTGAAAGAGATACCATTTCTCTTCGACTTCACAAATACTGTGATGCGTCGTCCACCCAACCACAGGCGTCATAATCACGCCGCCATATGTGAATGGTCCATACGGAGAATCACCAACCGCATAGCAAAGAAGATGCGTATTCCCAGTTGAATAAGAGAAATAATATTTACCATTAAATTTATGCACCCAAGCCGCTTCAAAGAAGCGACGATTGTGATCACCCGCTTTTAAAGGCTCACCTTTCTTATCTAAGATGACAACATCTTTGGGAGTTTCATCAAACTCCAACATGTCTTCACGCATGCGGGCCATTTTAGGACAAAGTGCTGGCGCATCATCGGCTGGCTCAGAGTCGTCTTCCGTATATTCACCGGTTTTCCAACGCTGAAGTTGCCCTCCCCAAATACCACCATAATACATGTAATGGCTGCCATCATCATCTTCGAAAACAGCGGGATCTATACTTGTACTCCCCTGAATCGCTTCAGCTTGCGCAATAAATGGTCCCTCTGGACGCTCTCCCACTGCAACGCCAATACGAAATACATCATCATGGTCTTTGGCAGGAAAATAGAAATAATACTTACCGTCTTTGCGCGCAGCATCAGGAGCCCACATTTGGCGCTTAGCCCATGGTACATCATCCACGTGAAGCGCAACACCATGGTCAATCACCTCTCCATCGACACTATCCATAGAAAAAACATGGTAGTCTTTCATATCAAAATGATCACCGTTGTCGTTGAAAGGAATTCCCCCTTCAACATCTCGCGATGGATAAATATAGATGCGGCCATCAAAAACATGTGCCGATGGATCTGCAGTATATAGATGGCGTACTAAGTGTCTCATTTTACTTACTTTAGTCTCAATTCAATTTGTAATAGTGATGATTTCTTGAACAAACGGTTTGGGTTTGTTGGCACGATCAAACAACAAAGGGTAATCCGTCCGTCCATCCATAGGCCAGTCATTCCGCCATGAATTAGCGTCTGTAACTCCCCACAAAGTGACCCTGTCAATTTTGTCGGCGTGCTTATGAAATAAAGAGAACATTTCTACATAACGCTTGTGTAAATGCGCCTCAACTGCCGGTGTTAACCCGTTGCGATACGGATTAAATTCGTCCTGAAACTCAACAGACATTGAAACTTCAGCTCCCACCTCAGTCCCCGGCCAAGGTAAAACAGTAACGTCCAATTCAGTGATCATAACCTGACCAAGTTCTGCAAATCGCAACAGACTTTCTTCAAAGGCTTCCAACGTCGGTCCATCCAAATTGATATGCCCTTGCATACCAATGCCGTCGACACGAATGCCTTTGTCCTGCATCCCCTTCACAAGCGCATATGCTCCTTCACGCTTTTCTGGAATGGCCATAGAATAATCATTGTAATACAGCTCAGCATCTGGATCTGCCTGATTGGCAAAAATGAACATTTGCTCCACCCAATCCGGCCCTATGATTTCATAGAATTTGCTTTCCCGCATGGAACCGTCATCAAGAATAGCTTCATTGACAACATCCCACCCTTTCACCTTACCTTTATAGCGCTGCATAATCGTAGTGATGTGGTTTTGCATACGCTCAAGCAAAACGTCACGACTGACGTCTTCACCATTTTCATCAACGAATAACCAGTCTGGTGTTTGAGAATGCCAAGCCAATGTATGACCAATAATGCTCATCTCATTTTTCAAGCCAAAAGCAATAAAAGCGTCAGCTTCTTCCCATAAGAAATCGTCCTCTTCAGGATGAATATTTTCTGCTTTCATGCAGTTTTCAGCAACAATGGAATTAAACTGCGATGTAATTATATCATCAACCTCAGAATCACGCTCATAGATTTGATCTTCATTTAATGCAGCTCCAATCAGAAACGCATCAATATAAGCATCTTTCAACGATGTTTGTGCCTGCTCTAAAGGTCTCGCATCTGTTGTGACAGAAGGTGATTTTTCAGAACACGCAACCAAGAAGAGCGAAAGAATAGACGCTGTGACGAGATGAAATTTCATTTTAATTTGCCTTCGGATTTAAATTACAAAAACAGCCAACTTAAGCTTGGCGCCGTTCTGCCAACTCACGCTCAATTGTCTTTTCCATATTTTTATCTATCTCATATATCAGCAACAAACCGCACCCTAGGAGGAAAGGAACTGAAGCTAACACACTGACTCCAAACCTAATTCCTTGAATTGTTTCGGGACTTTGAACCGCTAGCGTCGCATCATAGCCATACAAGCCTAACGTCGCTGTCAGCACCGTCTGCCCAAAAGTCAAACCAAGCTTCAATCCGATCATCATTGCAGAAAACACAATCGCAGTTGCACGTCGGCCTGTTCTCCACTCTGAGAAATCTGCCACATCTGCCACCATCGCCCACAAGATTGGCACCGTGATCCCATAGAAGAAACCGTGTAATATCTGAACGATGAAAACCATTAGAACAGCTTCTGAAGGTACAAGATAAATTGCCATCACAAACAAAGTTGCAACAAATAAAGCCCCGCCAAAAGTCGCTTTTTTACCAAACCGATCAGCCAAATATTTTGAGAATAATATTCCGACAATCATCATGATGATGCCGCCGCCATTAAAAATACCAAAAGCATATGCACTTGGATTTTCAATATTAGAGAACCCCAAACCTTGGAAGAAATCCCCCATAGATTTTTCATTCATATAATTTTCAAAAAAGTAGATATACATCCCACCTTTGAGGGCAAGCCCGAGAAAAATCATCGTAGTAAGAGCAAGAATGATGACCCAAGGCCGATTGGATGCCATGTCTTTAACATCTTGAAAGACGCTGGAAACCTGATCAGCTTTAGGAACAATTCTTTCCTTAGTGGTGAAGAAAGTCACGAGCAACAAACAAGACCCCAATATTGCAAGGGAGGTCATAACCTTTCCAAAGCCTGCTGCCTGATCCCCACCACCGACGATTTCAACAATTGGATACATGAAGACCTGAACAATAAATTGCGCCAGCATCACAGCCACAAATCTGTAAGATGACAAACTATTGCGTTCAGACATGCTGCCCGTGAGGACACCGCTCAGCGCTGAATAAGGAAGATTATTCGCAGCGTAGACGACCAACAAAAGAGTATAGGTCGCAAAAGCGTATATAACCTTCCCCTGCGGCCCGAAATCAGGAGTTGAGAATGTCAAAATGGCAATCACACCGAATGGAATGGCTGTCCACAAAATCCAAGGACGAAACTTCCCCCATTTTGTATTGGTCCGATCAGCAATAAACCCCATAACCGGATTAATAATCAAAGCAGCACCAATTCCCACTGTCGATATGAGCATGGTTGCAGTTGCTGTCGGTAATTTATAAATATCGGTATAAAAAAACGCTAAAAATGTCATCAAAGTTTGAAAAACAAGATTCGCGGCAAGGTCTCCCGTCGCATAACCCACTTTTTCAGTAACGCTCAACTTTTGTTCGCTAACTACACTCATTCCTCACCCTCAATACAATGGTCGGCCTTAAACCAAGTAAAAATGAGTTTTTGACTTCTAATCCCCTACTTCATCCAAAATAGATGCAGTAAGCGCGGTCATAATTTCTCATTTACCTAGACGATTTGCACAATTGCACTCGCCTTAGACCCATTTGAAACTTTGACGTTCAACCCAGTATCGCGAACATATAAATTCGCTGCTGCAGATTTACGTCCATCGTTGTCTCATTGAGGACTATAGCCATTTTTTGAAATGCGGCAACAAAAAGATTACGCAGGAAGGAATTCTTGGATCAATTACGCAGTTGAGATGTCGAATCTCTGAATACAACCTCATAATCCAATTCAACGCGTCGCGTCTGTTCTTCTCCTGATAATGCACCCGTAATGAGCAACTCGGCTGCTATTCTGGACATATCAATAACCGGCTGATTGACGGTTGTTAGAGAGGGATAAATAGATTGAGATATAGGAGAATTATCAAATCCAACGACAGATAACTGTTCTGGAACTTTGATGCCTTTTTTTGCCGCGACAGCCACAACTGCGGCTGCAACATCATCATTTGCTGCGACAATAGCCGTAGGCCTATCAGGCAGGCACAATAATTTAGCTGCGGCTTCCATACCTGATTTAAAATCAAAGAAACTCTGCAAAACAAGTTTAGGGTCTATAGAAATCCCAACTGAAGAGAAGGCCTCCACAACACCCTGATATCGAATTTCACTGACACGATGTTGAGGGTGTCCCTTGATAATCCCTATTCTTGTATGCCCTAACTCCAATAGATGCTCACCAAGCTCATAAGCAGCTGATTTATCATCTATCAATACGGAGCACGACCTATCAATTTCACTTTGAGGTGCAATACGGACATATGGAATCCCCCTCTTATCCAGAGTATTCAGCATATTGAAATTATCAGCCAGACTTGGTGCGATAATCATTCCAGCAAGATCAGGGTTTTCAAGTATTT
Organism: Hirschia sp.; assembly: GCF_058892565.1. Taxonomy (NCBI): domain Bacteria; kingdom Pseudomonadati; phylum Pseudomonadota; class Alphaproteobacteria; order Hyphomonadales; family Hyphomonadaceae; genus Hirschia; species Hirschia sp. The sequence continues at coordinate 60,929 of NZ_JBZXVU010000033.1, forward strand.
CTTCAAAAATACATTCTTGCGAACCAAAGTCATCCACGATGAGATAATATCCCATTTTATTACAAGCCCGCATCGCGCCGATCTGCAAATCAGCATTATACGCACTCATGTGGGTGGTAGGATTGTCCAAGACCAAGGCTACGAGTGTGGGCCGATTCAATCTCAGATCCCTAGCCGCCTTGTTGATCTGATATCCCATCGAATTCATGATATCACGAACCCGCTGACGCGTTGTCTCGCCAACACCTTTTTGATCATTGAGGACTCTGGAAACTGTCTTCACCGAGACATTTGCTTCTCTCGCCACATCAACAATAGTCAAACGACGACTAACACTGTTTTGCGCCTCAGTCATTCGTCGTCCTTGCATTCTTTTTACTCTCTGTTGAAAATATAAAATTCAGCTTTCCAACTGCCATTGTGTAAGTCTTACGCGTGTGAAGCGCAAGACTTACAATACAATAGTGTCTACAAGGTTTATCTATTGAGTGCCTTGTACTTCATGTTTGAAAAGCGAACTTCGCCATCACGTGCAGCATAGATACCTGGCGTTAGACTCAAAAAACCATATCCTACATTGTGGTGATAACCAGACACTTCCATCTGTACTTCAAATTTATTCCAGCTTTCATTATCAAAGCTATAGTAATAAGTCAGAATATGATGGTCATACTTCATTCGCAAAAATAAGTGCTCCACACCTTTAGGAATGTCTCTAGGGCGTCTGCGCTCCATTCCATATCTATGAAAAATGAAACCTTCATCATCAAAGGCTAAACCGGCATAAATATTCTCATTGTAAAATGCCAGCAATCCGCCTCGTGCGCCGGGGTCACGCTCGACTTCAATATCTATTTGGTAAGCTAAATCTCCGGCTTTAAAACACAAAGGAGAACTATCCTTTGGTTCCAAACCTTTAGCCTTCATAGCCAGCGTCCCAGAACCAATTGATAAACGGTCATATTCGTCTGGGCTAGGTTTAAAAAATGCCCATTGCGGGGCTAAACCGGGTCCAGCAAAATCATCGCTGAAAGGCATTCCGTGCTTAACTTTTTTATCTGATTTAGGCACAGGAAAAGAAGATGACAGATCCCCTCCTTCTGATTCCCACCAATCGTCATCTCGCCACTTCACAGGCTCAAGCAGGGCCTGACGACCATGCGTCCAATAGCCATTTTCATAACCGTGAGAAATCAACCACCATTTGCCTTCAGGTCCTTCAACTAAAGACGCATGCCCACGCGACCACCATTGTTCATCCCTTGATTTAGTCCGCACTTGTGGATTGTTTGGCGCATGTTCCCACGGACCAAATACCGATTTAGAACGCGCTGAGATTACCATGTGACTTGTAGGCGGGCCTGCGGTTCCACCAACAGCTGTTAGCATATAAAACCAGTCCCCTTTGCGCAGCATTTTAGGACCTTCAGGACAGAAACACTCTACATCCCATTCTTGAGGGTACATCCATGGGTCATATATGTGCTTGACCTCTCCCACAGTTGACAATCCATCATCAGAAAGCTGAATCATGTCGCCATTGGATAAAAACAAATAACGTTTAGAATCTTCTCCAACAATATGCCCTGGATCTATATGGTCATGAAGCTTCAGATCCACCGGATCAGACCAAGGCCCCTCAATATCATCAGCCCATATCACATAATTTGATTTGTAGTCCGACGTGCGAGCCGGAATATACATATAAAATCTATCACCATGCTTGATCAGATCAGGTGCCCACACCGAACCAATATATTTGCTCAAGGCTGGTTTAAGTGGTTCCCAGTTTACAAGGTCATATGAGCGATAGATCAGAAGCCCTGGATAAGCTTCAAATGATGAAAACGTGACATAATATGTATCGCCATCTTTCAATATAGCTGGATCTGGGTGATCCCCCGCAAATATTGGATTTAGGAAAGTGCCATCTCCGCGATCAGCGATTCTTTGCCCTTCATAGCCTTTTCCCCAAACACGCGGCTCGGCTTTTGAAGACTCTTTATTATGCGGCAAACTTTCTATGGAATTTTCAGAAGCTTTACTGCAGGCAGCTGCAGCTCCAAGCCCCAACAACGCCAACCCTTGCCGTCTCGAAATATCTTTCATAATTCAAACCCCTCTAAGGCGGTAATTAATTTTCAAAAAAATCGAATCTTTTCAAAACCTCACCCTATTCTAAAAAACCCGAAGCCTTTCAAAGACTTCGGGTCAAGTTTAGGACTCAGTTCACGGGAGATTTTGAGTCATCTGCAAAGCCATTAAAAATGGCTTCAACTAGAATTTATACTTCGCGCCGACCATGAATACACGACCTGTGTGCTCATATTCGTAACGACGATCATTTTCGAGGTCAGTGAAACGATCTGTGTACTCATCAGTCAGATTCAGCGCTTCGAAGCTAAGACCAAGGCTCTCAGTCAAGCTATATGAAGATGAGAAGTCGACGCGCAATGAAGGCGCATAACCTTCAAATACGTTTGAGTTACCACTCGTGCTTGTGATGTAATCATCACGGTAAGCCGCAGCAATACGAGCAGATAGCTTGTCATTTTCATAGTACACTGTCGCGTTGTATGAAGATTTAGACATACCCAAAAGACGCTCAGAAATCACTTCAGAACCGAATGTGTAGTCAACATCACTATCAACCATTGTGTAGTTTCCAACAAATCCCATGTCGGACACAAATGCTAGCTCTGTAAACGTTGAGAAAGGAACTTGGAAGCTAAATTCTGCACCAGAAATTTTAGCACCTGGTCCATCACCCAATGTTGAGATTGTCCAACATCCAGACCCACCATTTGCTGGGTTACAAGATTCCAATGGCCCACCTTCTGGGTTTTCTGCAGTTGGAGATGTTGGTTGCAACACATCTAAAGGCAAACCAGTTGACGCAAAAGTACCTGTGACTTCTGTGCTAATTGGGAAGCTTTCAATATCCTTGTGGAACACAGCAATTGAGAACAATGCATCTTCTGCAAAATACCATTCAGCAGAAATATCAAAGTTTGTAGCACGTGTTGGGTTCAAGAATGGGTTCTTACCAGAAACCTTATAGTTAAAGCTATCAACGCTTGAGTTTGGTGTAAGGTTACCAAGACCCGGACGTGTCATAACTTTAGCCGCAGCCGCACGAAGAACAATGTCATCAGTCAAATCATAAGCAATGTTAATTGACGGTAGCACATCTGAGTATGGCTCACGTTCAATAACAACATTACTTCCGCTTACAGTACCTGTAGAAGTTTGCTTAGTTTCAGCATAGCGCACACCAATGTCGTAGCGCAGTCCGCGACCACCAAGCTCTACATCTGCTGCAAATTTAACAAATGCACCAAGATCTTCTTCTTCTACTTCATAGATGTCTGAAACGCGCGGAGTCGGCTCAATGTTATATATACCTGTCTCATCAGCCCATGCATCAAGGTTTGGCACCAACCATGTAATTGTTGATCCATCACCAACATCACCACCAAATGTGTAGAGGTCAGTGTTTGCGCTTGTTACATCAAGACCATTTACGCCATCAATGCTACAATCAACCAATCCAGATGCACATGCGCTTGTATCAGCACGAGCGCCATAACGGTCAAACGAGAACTTTTTGTAAGTCAAACCACCAGACAATGTGTATGAATCAGCAACATCTTTTTCTAAAGAATAAGAAATTGTGTCGAAGCCGTGGTTCACAGCAGCCGGACGGTTACGGAATTCATTCAAGTAGAATGTGTCAGGGTCAGTTACGTCTTGACCGTTAAATGCGATGACCGGAAACTCGTCATTGCTATAGTCATAGAAGAAATTGTCGTAAGACGTATTGTCGATCATGAAAGTTGTTTCATACGGCACAGTCAGCTCTGACTTAGATGTACCAATCAACAAATCACCACGTAGAGTGTCTGTGAATTCGTGCTCCAAACGGGCCGAAACTTGATTAAACTTCGTATTCCAACCTTGAGCGAACAATTCGTTACGCACGAATGCATTGTTCACTGTCATGCTTGTTAGATTGTTCGTACTTGCATCATAAGTGTAATCCAGTACGTCCATTCCACCTTCATTACCACGGAACAGAACTTCAGCAAAACGCTGCTCACGTGTACCGTCAAGCTCGGAATATAGACCATCAATAGTCAGCTTAACTGCATCAGTTGGTGCCCATTGGAAACTTCCTGTCAAACCAAGACGTTCACCAGTAATATCTGTTTGCCCATAACGCGGAATACGCGGGTGGAAAGCATCAGTTACAGTTGCACATCCAGTGTCATTTGGGTCAGCAACACAATCTACGCCGCCAACGGATTGGAAACGAGCTTTTTGCCAACGAACAGTGTTCTGACCTTCATTCACTGTTTCTGTTTTTGAATACGCTACAGATCCAGAAACACCCCAAACACCATTAGGATCTTTATATGATAGAAGACCTGAAAGGCGTGGTGTTACAGCTTCTGAAAGCGGGCTATATTGACCTTGAACATTTACTGCCCCTGTCAAACCTTCTTCATAATCCAATGGGTGACCAGTACTCAAGTCAACGACCGCACCAAGAGACCCTTCATCCAGCTCAGCTGATGCTGTTTTGTATACAACGATCTGGTTAAACAGCTCAGAAGCAAAAACGTTGAAGTCGAAACCACGGCCTGTGTTAGTTGATGCTCCACCAGTACCGGCGATAGCTTCCATACCATTCACACGAACACGTGTGTATTCTCCACCTAGACCACGTACAGTAATCTCGCGCCCCTCACCGCTTTCGCGTGTGATTGCAACACCGGGGATACGTTGCAATGATTCAGCAAGGTTCTGGTCTGGAAAATCAGCAATGTCTTCCGCCAAAATCGCATCTACTGATCCTGTTGTGTTACGCTTAACATCTAGCGCTTCACTCAATGACTGACGAAATCCAGTCACAACAATAGTATCAAGCGTACGTTGCTCAGTCACTTCTGGTGCTGCTGCTTCTGCAGTCTCTTGAGCCCAGGCTGGTCCCATACCTACGCTGAACGCAATCATTGATACGCCAGCCAGAATTCCAAATTTACGATTATCGTCCATTATATCCTCCCACGGAATTTAGTTATGCTACCGGTGTCATTTAAAATGCCACCGGTGTCAAGCTTAGTTTTTTACATAAAGATATTGAATGCCCGTATATTTTGTCTGGTGTGCTTTTTTATTCACACTCAATTTATGATCTTATAAAACCACAAATTTCATTTTTCAAAAGTGCCAACATGTAAACCGAAGTTAAAAAACAACTCCGGCCAAGCAGCTTGCGGCTTATCTTTAAGCCCCCGAACACCAAAACCATGCCCCCCCGTAGAAAAGACATGTAATTCTGATTGCACACCATTTTTTAGCAAGGCACTGTACATACGCAGTGAATTTTCAACTGGTACAGCTCTATCATCAGCAGCGTGCATGATGAATGTCGGAGGAGGTAAATCTTCCAAATTCAATTCTACCGAATATTTCTGCACTTGCTCCAAATTGGGAGATTCGCCAATCAACTTCTCGCGTGATCCTGTATGCGTAATAGCTTTATCCATTGATATCACTGGATAAATAAGAGCACCCAGATCTGGCTTTGCTGACAAATCATCAATTGCGTCTATGCCATCATAAACATCAGCATTGTACCGAGTCAGCAAAGAACCAGCAACATGACCACCTGCTGAGAACCCCATAACCGCAATACGTTCAGGATCAATATCATCGACAAGCGCACGTGAACGTATTAATCGAACAGCACGTTGTGCATCTTGCAATGGTGTGTCTGGCCCATCACCCCAACCTTGATGCGGCAAACGATAAGTCATCACATAAACAGTAACACCTAATTTATTGAAGAGACGAGCGCCCTCATATCCTTCTTTCTCAACCACAACATGATTATATCCCCCTCCCGGTATTATGAGCAGAACACTACCATTGGGGTTTTCAGCCTGAAACAACTTGATCGTTGGATCTGTCACTTCAAGAGCGGCACGGTCGGGTAATTTATATTGATTTTCTCTTTCAACATAATGCTGAGAAAGCGCATCTGTTGCTTCATTTGAACCCGGCGCACCTTCAGGCCATAATGGTATTTCCAAATCTGGTTGGCGGTCCACTTCAACCAGCAATTCTTCAGGAAACGCGCTGCGAGAAACTTGGTTCTCTCTATTCTGAAGAGATACACATCCCGTCTGAATAGTTGCTAATATTAAAATACCAATTAGTCCCAAGTTTCTCAAAGACATGTATTCCTCTATTCTTTGCGCGCTGCGAGCGGATATGAAATAATCAACATAAGCGGCTCGTCCCCAACCTGACGAATGCCGACATTTGCACCGGTATAGAGATATGCAGCCATACCTTCGGACAAAGCAGCTTCTTCTCCGTCACTTATGACAACACCATTGCCAGACACGACGTAATAAACTTCATCATGACTGATAATATGCTCGCCTATTTGAGCCCCAACATGAAGGCTACGCTTGCGAAATTCCATATTTCTTTTAGGCGCAACATCACTAATACGGTAAGCCGTACTCATGCCGATCGCACCATGAGGCGGAGGCTGGTCTATAACGACATCATTCTCATCTACGATAACCATCGCCGGCAAAGTCTCGTTTGCCGCAACAGTCACAGTCGTGCAGCTTTGGCTTAACAAAGCTACACTCATTATACCGGCAGTGTGTAACAAACACTTCATACCAGATTCCTTACTTAAACGCATTTGGAAGCGCCAAAGAAACGGCGGGAACAAAAGTGATAACCATCAGCGCAAATAACAAAGCACCATAGAATGGCCAGATCGTTTTCACAGCTCGCTCAACTGGTATTTTACCGACAGCAGCTCCTACAAACAAAACCGAACCAACTGGCGGCGTGACAAGCCCAATTCCAAGGTTCAACATCATAATGATACCAAAATGCACTGGATCAACGCCAATTTTCTGAACCACAGGAAGCAAGATTGGCGTCATGATCACAATCAATGGCGACATATCCATGAATGTTCCAAGCAACAATAAAATGACGTTGATGAGCAATAGGATGATAATCGGATTATCAACCGCCGTCGTAATCAGATTTGCTAATTGTGTTGGCACTTCCAAAATAGCAAGCGCATAACTAAACGCAGTCGCCGCACCAATAATCATCAAGACCATCGCCGTAATCTTCACGGACTGGGTTGCTGCCTTAATAAACAAATCCCAACCAAGAGATCGATAAACAAACGTTCCAATTATAATGGTGTATATTACAGCGATAGCAGAAGATTCCGTTGCAGTGAAAATCCCGCTAAGAATTCCGCCCATTATAATTATCGCAGCCATTAGACCAGGAATTGCGATGACTGCAGCCATCAGAAAAGCGCGCATTCCGGGGAAGCTACCCTTTTCATAACCTCTTTTAACTGCCACCCTCCACGCAACAAACATAAGTAATGCAGCAGTCAAAATACCCGGCACAATACCCGCTAAGAACATGTCACCAATCGAAACGCCAATACCGCTAGCAGCCGAATAGATAATCATGTTGTGAGAAGGCGGAATAAGAAGACCAACAATAGCTGATGTGACTGTTACATTCACAGCGTAATCGCTGTCATAGCCCTTCTTTTCCATCAAAGGAACAAGCGTTGAGCCCATAGCCGAAGCGCTTGCAATCGCAGACCCAGAGACTGCTCCAAACATTGCAGATGCCCCAACTGTCACCTGCCCTAACCCGCCTCGGGAACGCCCCAAAGCAGCCTCAGCTACCTTAACTAATCGCTCAGCAATTCCCGAGCGATACATAAGATCGCCCGCAAATATGAAGAATGGAATTGCCATTAGTGTAAACACACTTACACCCGCAGCCATGCGTTGAAAAACAACAAGCATAGGAATGTCGAGCACAAAAAACGCTGCCATTGAAGCAGCAAGCAATGAAAACGCTACAGGGACCCCAATAGCAAGAAAAAAGACCAGCGCCCCAACAAGTACAATCAGTTCCATCTTGGATCCTCTTCATTCTCGACATCATCGCCGTGTAATTCTTCAAATATTCGCTCAAGAGAGAACAGCGCAATCAAAAAACCCGCAATTGGGAGACCTAAATAGGCAAGACCGCGCGATAGTCCCAAAGAAGGGATGACATGCGACCATGTTTTTAGAACAAGCTCCCCGCCCCAAATGCACATTGCAATTCCACAAAAACCTACAACAATTTCATTGATTAGTTTCATGCCATGCTTGAGTTTTGGCGGCACAGCTTCTTCAAGCGCGACGATACGGATATGAAAACCCTCACGCACACCGGCCGCAGCGGCAAAACAAACATACCAGATCATAAGCACTAGAGAGGCTTGTTCAGACCATGACGGGCTTGCATTCAATACAAACCGGCCAAACACCTGCCACCCAACAATTGCCGTCATTAATATCAGTCCGGCACCGGCTAGATTCACAAGCAAATCAGCCATTCTGTGTGTAAATTTCGATAAAAGCTCAATCATAAGAATTGCCCAATTCTATCGCAGCATGCATCAGCTCTTTTTGCTGATCTGTTTTGACAAACTTGTCCCAAACAGGTCTCATCAGAGCGCTAAATTGCGTGATATCGTCAACTTCATTGGCTTGAACACCTGCCGCCAACACACGTTCCTTCGCCTCAATCACACGCACATCCCAAAGCTTACGCATAAAACCAACGCTTTCCTTAGCTGCTTTTTTAACGTGAGCTTGGTTTTCTGAGGACAATTTGTTCCAACGGCTTGCAGACATAACAAGGATTTCCGGCGTCATCACATGTCGCGTCAAAGAGTAAAACGGAGCCGCTTCAAAGTGGCGACCATTCTCGTAAGACGGCCAATTGTTCTCGGCACCATCTATCACACCCTGAATGAGAGATTGATAAACTTCACCAAGCGCCATCGGAGTCGCGTCGGCACCCAACGCTTTGATCATAGAGACATAAAGGTCAGAGTTTTGAACCCGTATCTTCATCCCCTTCATATCATCAGGGGTTCGAATTGGCTTTCGTGTATTATAGAAACACCGCTCACCAGAATCGTAAAAACACAATCCAATCAAACCATGAGGCTCCAATGAAGCCAAAATAGCATCACCAATTTCACCATCAAGCGTGTCACGCATGTGCTGTGTTGTCTTAAACAGAAATGGTAGTGACGCGATACCAGTAAGCGGCTCGATTGCGTTGAGCGGTGCAAGGTTCACACGGTTAAAATCAATACCGCCAAAAGATGTTATCTCCAGCGTATCGCGCTCTGAACCAAGCTGCCCCCCAGCGAAACTTTTAACTTTCATTTCGCCTTTTGTATATTCATTCAGCAGTCGAGCCATTTCTTCAACAGCACGCACAGTTGGATAGTCAGCTGGATGAGCATCAGCGGAAATGAGGGTCTTGCGTTCAAATGAACACCCAGACAATGCGGCCATGCCCCCCAGACCGACGAGCATATTTCGTCGATCTATCGAGAGACCAGTTTTCTCTTTAGTCATTTAACTCCACCCTGGTTAGGATATTTTTCTTAAAGCCTGCAAGCGACGCATAGCTATTATTTATATTTTCCAGAAAGATTGTGTTTTCTCTCAAAGACGCGGGGAAGACGCCCGACTCCCGAATGAATTTTTCGGCGTAATTTTTACCATCAGATGCAAGTGCTAATGCACGTAATTCTTTGTCTTTAGGATCAACCAATTGAGTACCCGAGATCGCTTGACGTCGTACAAATTCCATCCAAGCACAAATACCCATACACAATTTGGATATGGACCGCCCTGCCCCAATGTTATCTTGAACAGTCTGAAACAACCGGAAGGGTAATTTTTGCGAGCCATCCCACGCTATTTGAGATAGCAAATGTTCAATCTCTGGATTTTGAAATCTAGAAATCAGTGAATTGATATACGCCTCGATATCCATACCTTCAGGAACGTTCACTGAAGGCGCGATTTCATCTCGCATCAAGCTTGCAATGAATGTCATCACTTCTGGATCGGACATGCCCTTATAAACAGTCTCATGCCCGCACAGTAATCCAATATAAGCCAGCGATGAATGCGCGCCGTTCAACAAACGCAGTTTTGCACTCTCATGTGCAGCAACGTCCGATGTGAAAGTCACGCCTACTTTGGCAAGGTCAGGAAAATCTTCTGAAACGTTGCGCTCAATAATCCAAGATGTAAAAGCTTCTCTTTGAATTGGCCATTCATCATTTAGACCAATAGCGTCCTGCACGCGGCCAAGCAAACTTTCGTCCGTAGCTGGCGTAATAGAGTCGACCATTGTATTTGGAAAAAAGCAATTGGATTCAATCCAGCTCACAAGGTCAGGATTTGTATGTTGAACATAACCCAAAACAGCCGCGCGAAGCTTTTCACCATTACCTGAAAGATTGTCACAACTGACTATATTCAATCCGTTGAGACCCCGCTCCATTCTGATGCTCAAACATAGCGCCAGCCAACCAATAGCTGAAACAGGGCTACTTGGCGTGGCAAGGTCGCGCTTAATATCAGGATTCTCAACATCAAGCTGCCCATCGGCTGTAACGCAATATCCCTTCTCTGTTATCGTCAATGTGACGACCAAAGTTTCGGGCGCAGTTAGACGCTCTATAAATTCAGGATCTTTTGCTAGCACCACACTTTTGAGTGTACCAATAATGCGATACTCAATCACATCATCCAGAACAACCAATGTATATAGCCCATCTTGAGGCTCCAACGCATCCTTGACTTTGGCACTGCGCAAAGATGCACTACACACACCCCAATTAGGATCTATTGCATTTAATCTGTCGAAATAATCTAATTGATGCGCGCGGTGAAAAGCGCCAGCACCAAAATGCACAACGCGAACAGGCAAACTATCTCGATCATAATCATAACATCTCACACCCGAAGAAAGTTTAGAGATGTTTTCAGGGTTCAGACGTGCTGCGTTAGAGGGACTCATGACATTATTGTTCCACATATTGAAATCGATTTGATATTTTGGTACACATCATAGCACTAACACATTTTTCAGCCACTAACTCAACAATATGCGCGCGAAAAACACGCGCTAAACGGTCAAGGTTACCACCCCCCTCATTCTGGGCGGTGTTCGAAAATACCCCAACCACATTTTCCAGAAGCGCTAACCGTGCACTTCTTACTGGATTTGGATAATTCGCCCCACTCAAACCGCTTTCCTTCATTCTCATTCGTTCGTTAAAGCCCAAAATACGCTTGACAACAAAGCCAGATGGTAACCGGTGTCATAAAATGCGCAATAGCTTTATACGAAAGAATATCGCTTTATCATACTGATAAATTAGATATTAAAAGCCAGACGACGATCTGACGTTAAAACCACATGATTTCAACGTCAGATTCTGCCGACCCAAAAACTACTTAGTGCGGCCAACGTTCGGCAAGCACTTCTGCAACACCATCAACTACGCGCACTTCCATTGCAGGATCACCAGGCTGACCTTCAGCAAATAATTCATAAATAATCGAACCGTCTGGCTGTTTGCTTTCGATAACCCGCACCGGATTAACATCACCAACTTCTAATGCAGCTTGTGAAGCAATTTCAGGCACCTCACTCCATGCTAAATCACGTTGGATCTCAACAATTTCGGGCCCGTTTTCTGTCATTAGGACATCAAACTCAATTTCTTCGCCGTCGGCTGTTTCGCCCTCAACATCAAAATATGTGCGTCCATCACGAACCTTTTTTTGCGCTTCACTAATTTGCAAACCGGGAGACGCAATCGTGACGAGATTAACAATATCCACCGGAATATCAGCAGCAGCTAGATCAGTGATCTCTACAGCAGAAACCATCTTCTCAGCCAAATCATCAACTGTGACTTCTTCAACAACATCAGATGATTGAGCAACTGGGGTTTCAGTTTCAACTGCCCCTTCACAGGCCGCACTCAACAATGCCACACCCATCACACCCGTTAGAACAACACGTTTCATATACTCAACTCCCCTTATCATTTTCAATATTGAAATTTAACACAGCGCTCAACTACCCCATTGAATAAATGGTACTTTTGCAAAAAGTTCACGCTCAACTTTACGCGGATCAGATACAAGTTCCGTCGTTTTTCCAAATACCATAGTATTTCTTTCAGGAACTTCATACCTCGACCATTCCGGTAAGTTATCGCTATTGGGCGTACCATTTCTCGCCAGCGAGATAAATGAGCTAGACAGCTGATCAGCTACCCGAACAGCGTCCGGTCCCTGCCCCAAAAACGCACCTTTTTTATCGAGATTATTAAAAGCAGCGGCAATATCTATCGTATGCGTTGCGCCCCATTTCCCACCATCATCAGGTGAGCCAAGATCAAATTGGTAGACCCAAGTCGGCCCTTTTTCTTTGGCGCGCACATCCGCCTCTTCTACCTGCCCACGCCAAGAGCGACCAGCTGTCGTTGCAGCATAAAACACATCCGTAGCACTATAATCAGGATAGGCTTTTCTATAAACGCGCACAACTTCATCTGCAGATATATCGCATCGCATATGCTTAGGCAGCCATTTCGGGAGATCTTCCCAAGACATATCAAACGTCTCCGGCGATTTGCGACCTATAAAAATACGAGTCTCATCATGTGCATTACCTAATATCATCGGAATATGAGATGACTGACTTGGCGCATCAGGCCAAAATGGGTGGCGCGTCAACATACGCTCATCAAGCACAGGTCCAAAATACAATCCTTTCTCAGGATCAATTGGGTCTTGAGATTGAATACCCTCAACAAGACGCTCAGTCGACAATGCTGCTAATGCCTCAACATCACCAACACCAACACCCACATTTTGCAGGTAAGCGCGCGCTCTTTTTTCCGCGTTAATTGGCCCTGAAGCTGTGACCTGTTGGCCGCTCATTGTCGCAGCAGAGTGAAACAATCCTTTTGCAGCTGGCGTTGCCATCAAAGTCGCAATCTTTGCACCACCACCAGACTGACCAAACAACATTACGCGATCAGGATCACCCCCAAACGCGGTAATATTGGCTTTCACCCACTCCAATGCGAGCACAATATCCCACTGCCCCGCATTGCCAGAATCTAGATAGGATCCCCCCATTAAATTCGTAAGTGATAAATAGCCAAAAGCATTCAAACGGTGATTGATCGTGATAACAACCACATCACCTTTGGTCACAAGGTTTGTTCCATCATAAAGTTCATCGGAGCCAGAACCTGTATTGTATGCACCACCATGCAAATACACCATCACGGGACGCTTAGCGCGACCCGAGACATCCGGCGTCCAAACATTTAAAAACAGACAATCTTCGCTCTGCTTCAGATTTTGATTTTTCTGAGGCGCAGCAGCACCATACTCATGAGCAGGTAGAATAGTTTTCCATTCTGCTGGAGGGTTTGGCTTGGCAAAGCGTGTTTGGGAAGTATCTGCCCCATACCTTATTCCTTTAAAGGTATAAACATTGTTCTGACGGGATCCCATTACTGGCCCATACTGAGTCTGCACAACTGGATCAGATCCGCCACCAAACGCCGCGCCAGCCTGTGCTGACGCACACCCCACAGCGATCAATGGTGTCGCTGCAGCAATACTTTGCAAAACCGTGCGTCGCGAAAAAATTCCATTATTCTCGATAGTCATAAGCGTCCCTCTCCTTTTTAAAGGTCGATTTCAGACTGCTTATTGAGACACGTTTGCCGAACGATATTTATCGCTTTATATCCAGCGAACCACTTCCCATTGTCTGCTCGACTTCTGATATATTCGTTATATTAAATCGCTGAAAATTGGATGCCAGATCAAAACCAAAATCAGCACACACATAATCACCAAACTGAGCGAGCGAGAGACCAATACTGGCTCCGCTCCCTCGATATACATTTTAAGATGGGGCGTTCACAAAACGCCCCACTCTGGACACACTCATTTGACAAAGACTTGTCAAAACATGCTTTTTATTAACGCGCTAACCAGCCACCATCGACCGGAAGCGTAATTCCCTGAACGTAATCAGACGCCGCTGACGCGAGGAAAACCGCCGCACCACCAAGATCAGAAGGTTTACCCCAACGACCTGACGGAATACGTCCGAGAATTTCAGTATTACGCTTCTCATCAGCCTGAAGAGCTGCTGTATTATTTGTCGCAAAATAGCCCGGTGCAATCGCATTCACATTTATACCGTGCTGCGCCCACTCATTAGCGAGAATACGCGTCAGCCCCATCACACCACTTTTAGATGTTGTGTAAGATGGAACACGAATGCCACCCTGATAAGACAACATGGAAGCGATATTGATGATTTTCCCGCCTTTTTCAGCAGCAATCATAGAACGCGCAACAGCCTGACTCAAAAAGAAAAGAGTGCGAACATTAATGTTCATCACGCTATCCCAGTCTTCAGGTGTGAAATCAATTGAGTCATTACGTTTGATAATCCCTGCATTATTTACAAGAATATCAATGCCGCCAAACACTTCCTTTGTCTCGCCCACAATTTTCTCAATTGGATCAAGACTACCAAGGTCAGCCATAACAACATGCGCTTTACGACCAAGCTTTTCTACAAGCTCAACAGTCTCGCTAGGAGCTGAACGACCAACCAATGTTAGATTAGCACCGGCCTCAGCCAACGCCACAGCCATCCCTTGACCAAGGCCAGTATTGGCCCCAGTCACAATTGCTGTTTTTCCAGTAAGATCAAATGGGTGAGACATTATGCTGCCAATACGCTTTTGATGTAATCGACGATGGCTTCATCTTGTGCGTTTTCAAAGAAGTATTCTTGGAAACGCTCTCCAGCAATAGCAGCCTTCAAAAGATCTTGGTCTACATTCTTAAGAACAGTTACCATGTCATTTGTTGCAGCCGCTTTCATGTCTTTGAAAATGTTGCGGTTCTTCGCCATAATCGCAGCACGCTCTTTCGGATAGCCTACACCGCGCTCAACTTCGAAAAGTTTACGATAGCAATCTTGCAGGTTCAACTCAGCTGCCCAACCAAAGCCTTTTGCGTAAGGCATAGAAATCGCGTTTCCATCATTGATTTGACCAAAAAGGAACGCTTCTGTTGGATCCATCACAAGACCACAAACGACGCCCGGCATAGTGTTACATGCGAGCATTGAGCCCATACCTGTACCACAACCAGTTACAACAAAATCCGCAGCTTTTGAATTCAAAAGAATACCTGCCAATAGACCGTTCATAACATACGTCAAAGAAGCATCATCTTCTGGTCCGTACATGCCGTAATGAAACACTTCATTTCCAAGAGGCTCGGCGACTGATTTAAGCGCATCATAAACGATATCGCTCTTTGCGGCCTGACTGTTTTCAATAATGAGTGCGATTTTCATAGGAAATTCCTCCGAAACTTTGCGGCACCCCAAAACAAAGGACCGACAAAATTAATTGATTAGGTAACCGGTGTCATAACAGCTAAATTTTGTCTTCGCAACCCGGTTTTGTGTTTATTTCGGCGGGCAGGTAGATCCCCGTATAACGATCTCGGGGCGAAATGTTTCCAACTCACGAATGGCAATTTTCGCCGCCTTCTTCCGCAACAATTCAGCTGCTGCCTTACCCGTGGCGCGAATCGGACTTTTGACCGTCGTCATAGGAGGCCACATGCGTTTTGCCATTGGCGTATCATCATAACCAACAATGGAAATATCATCTGGAATGCGCAGACCGACTTCTCGCGCAGCACTATACGCACCCATAGCCATTTCATCATTTCCTAAAAACACGGCAGTAGGGATATTCTCAGCGTTCAGCAATTTGGCCATGCATTCTTTCCCTGAATCATACGTATAGGCACCTTCAACCACAAGATCATCACTAAGCATCACATCAAACTCAGC
Source organism: Hirschia sp. (assembly GCF_058892565.1). NCBI lineage: Bacteria > Pseudomonadati > Pseudomonadota > Alphaproteobacteria > Hyphomonadales > Hyphomonadaceae > Hirschia > Hirschia sp. The sequence goes on from NZ_JBZXVU010000033.1 coordinate 76,796, forward strand.
CAAACCGGCTCTCAATCCACCGATACGCTCTTTTTGAGAGAAGAATGTTTTAGGACCATGAATATGCCCTATCCGCTTGTGCCCCAACTGCGCCAAGTGCCGTCCCGCATCAGCGGCTCCATCAAAATCCAACGACCGAATCATACGTGATGGCTCATCCACATCTACCGAAGCGATCCGCACATAATCACAATCATGTTCGCGGAGTATTTCAGCCAGATTATCATCTTCAGATACAGACGGCGTGAGGATAAGCCCCATTGGTCGTTGCTGAATAACGAAATTTTCTACTTTTTCTCGATAAGAAAGATCGCCCCGCTCACAAACAATAAGCACCAGCAAATAGTCTGTATCTACCAACCCTTCCAGAATACCGCGCTGCATATTGACCAAATATTGCGGACTAGGGTTATCATACACCATACCAATCAGCATGGATTTACGCATAGCTAAAGCGCGCGCCTGAGGGTCAGGGGTAAAACCTATTTCTTTAATGATTTGTTTAACGCGTACTCGCGTTTCCTCGCGTACAGATGGAGACCCATTTATAACGCGTGAAACCGTCTTTTTCGAAACTTGCGCCAACCGTGCAACATCATTGATCGTACTTCTAGAACGATCTTTTGAAGCCGCAAGTTTCGAAAGAGAAATTTCCTCATTCGGAATGGAAGAGTCAAACTCTTCAGGATCATCAGAACTCATAACTTCACTACTGTAAAAGCTGAAAGGGTTTTCATGGCCCCACAGTGTGAAGTTATGGTGATTAACTTGCAAGCAATTTTAATATCAACAGCTTGATGTTGTGTAATTGCTTAAGTTCCTTTTGATTTTTGCCCTGAATCAAGAGCTTTTTCACTCACTGGCTTCATTGTTTTCATATCCCAAAGGCTAGAATCAAAAGCACGGAAAGTTGGTTCTTGCTGTGGATATCCACCAATTTCGTTCTGGCTGTCGATGATTTTACCACGACCTTCAGCAACATCTGCTAGGACGCGCACATCATGTTTATCACGATCCCAAGGACGCGCACCAGAGCTAGCAAGTACATATCCTTCAACGTGACGCGCAGGAATCACATCCAAACCTTCTATACTTTGCTGCATGTCTGCAACTTCGTGAAGCTCACCCTCACCCATAGAATAACGACCAAGCTTAGGCAATTCCTTCCCATAATGGTCAACAGCAATATTGTCTTCCATGTGAAGCTTAAGGTCACCATCACCGCCCATTAGCACAAGAGGAACAGCACCGTCTGTAGATGGCCCAGCACGTAACACATTGCCGACTACATCCATCTGCCCTGTTTGGAATTCTTCGTCACCCCATTCAAGCCCCTGAAGGTTATAATGGATAGCGCGCTGACCCGGGTTGTAAATCAAGTTGTTGACGATCGCACCATGCACCCCGCCCTTGAACAAAGGACTTCTCTCATAATTATGAGCGTACACATTTCCATAGATCAGGATGTTTGAAGTATTATCGTGGATCAAAGAGCCTTTAGAGTGCTCAAATTTAGCATGAGTTGCGTTGGATAGTCCTTCAGCAATCAAATTGTGACTGTAGAGAATATCGTGTGATGCACCTTCACGCCACTCATCAGGTGTCTCACCTGTGAAACGCGGCCCTGATGCAGACAGATTTTCATCGGTCGACCATGTGAGCGTACAGTGATCAACAATCACGCCAGATACCGAGCTTGTCGTAATAGAATCGGTATCCCATTTCTCTTCAAAATAGTCCGCATCACCCGGACGCACGCGAATGTGCTGGATAATCACGTCATCCGCAGCAACAACAATGCCGCTTCTTATAACTGAAATACCTGGAGACGGTGCAGTTTGCCCCGCTATCGTCACATCAGAATTACGAATAACGAGTGATTGGCGATCCAGATCAATAACACCGCCAACTTCAAAAACGATGATTCGCGGCCCTTCTGCCTCTATTGCTTCACGTAGAGTGCCCGGACCTTCATTATCTAAAGATGTAACTTTGATAACTTTTCCGCCGCGACCACCATCGGTGACTAGATCAATATTTTCTGGAAAAAAATACTGCGGTGTCGTCGACATCTTTGTACGCTCAACTGGCGCGTCCGCTACCGGCCCTACCGTCTGAGCAACACCAGGGAGTTGAGCACACCCCACGCTCACAAAAAGTGTCGCAACTATCGCGCTATATTTAATCATAATATCCATACTTTCCTCTGCCTAACGCCCCCAAATGAAAAACGTGAAAAACCATTTTTTTCAGTTTTAGTGTTCACATTTCGGTTTTTATATGTATTACAAAATATAAATGACACCGGTTTCCTTCGATGTCCAATTAATTTTTTTATTTTTGGGAAAACTCAATATGTCGAGCACTCAATCAACACAAAACCCAGCTCATGCGATTGTTGACGCGAGACAAAGAACTGGTTTTATCGAACAATTTCCGACACCAATCGCGACGGACCTTGAAACAGCATACGCGTATCAAGACACTGCAATCGACATGGTCGAAGAAAAAATCGTCGGCTGGAAAATCGGAAGAATCGTTGGTGACGACGTTGAAAAATACGGCACTGACAGACTGTTCGGTCCAATTTTCGAATCGAAAATTTATCACGATAAAAACGAAGTCACATCAGCTCCCGTCTTCTCAAAAGGCTTTGCAGCCGTAGAAAGCGAAATCATTTTTGAAGTTGCTGCCGACACACCTGCTGACAAAACAGAATGGACCACACAAGAAGCAATCGACTATATTGCAAATGCATATGTTGGTATTGAGGTTGCCTCTAGTCCTTTCACGGGCATTAACGACAATGGTCCCCTCGTAACGATCACAGATTTGGGCAATAATTACGGCCTAATCGTTGGTGAACCAATCGAAGATTGGAAATCACTAGACTGTGAAAAATGGACTTTCGATACGCTCATAGAAGGAGAAGTTATCGGAACAGGTAACGCGGCAGGTATCCCCGGAACACCTGTAGAATCCCTACGTGCCTTGCTAGAAAACACGGCGAAACGTGGCCGTCCTTTGAAAAAAGGCATGCTCATCACAACGGGTGCTGTAACGGGTGTTCACTCAGTGAAAGTTGGACAAGCTGCAATCGCTCGCTTCCAAAACAAAGTTGAAATTGCTTGTACATTTAAAGCTCAGAACCTTTAAACTCAACAAACCAGACTTCATCAGTATTAGCGCTATAATTGCCGGCTATTGCAAGGATTTATCCTCGCGATAGCTCGGCATGATAGCGCACCGATTTAACAGCAATATCCCATCCGGCTAATTGCTGTTGTCTGATCTCATCATCCATTTTGGGTAAAAATGCTTTTGTTGTTCCAAGGCATTTTTTCAGATCCTGCTCATCTTTCCAAAAGCCAATATATAACCCTGCCAGCATCGCAACGCCCAATGCTGTGGATTCTATTGTCGAAGAGCGCTCAACAGGAATGTTCAAAACATCACTTAAAAATTGCATAAGCCAATTGTTTTGAGACATACCGCCATCAACCCGCAGTGAATTTAATTCATACCCATCCGCATTGAGCGCCGAAACAAGATCACGCGTTTGATAGGCAACAGATTCCAAACCGGCGCGTACAATTGTCCGTTTGCCGGTCTCACGTCTTAATCCAAAAATAGCCCCTCTCGCCTCACTATCCCAATAAGGCGCGCCTAATCCGGTAAATGCAGGAACCAGATAGACCCCTTTATTGCTTTCTAAGGCTGCGGCCAATTCTTCTGTCTCGCCGCTGGCTTCCACCAGCTCCATTCGTTCCTTCATCCACTGGACGACAGCCCCCGCAATAAAGATCGATCCTTCAATCGCATATTGAACATCCCCTCCACTACGACATGCGATAGTCGTAAGGAGTTTATGGCTTGATTTAACGGGCGTGTTTCCGGTATTGACCAGCGCAAAACACCCTGTTCCATATGTCGCTTTAGACATGCCAGCCTCAAAACACCCTTGCCCGAAAGAGGCAGCTTGCTGATCTCCCGCCACGCCGCAAATAGGCAGGTTTATGCCAATAATGTCAGCGGCAGCGGTGCCAAAATCAGCTACGCTAGGTAAAACATCCGGCAAAAGGGATTTAGGGACATTGAAAATTTCCAACATTTCCTCATCCCATTTGCCATCATGAATATTATACAAACTCGTACGGGATGCATTTGTCTCATCTGTTAGATGCGACTTGCCGCCTGTTAAATTCCAGATGACATAAGAATCGACCGTACCACAAACGAGTTCGCCCTTATCCGCGCGTGCACGCGCGCCCGGCACATTGTCCAATATCCACGCAATCTTGGACGCGGAAAAATAAGGATCGAGCAATAATCCAGTTGCGTTTTGAACGCGCTCACCTTTGCCATCTTGCGTTAGTTTTTTACAAAGCTCAGCTGTACGGCGATCTTGCCAGACTAGCGCTTTATGAATTGGCGCACCCGTTTTACGATCCCAAACGACGACAGTTTCGCGTTGATTTGTAATCCCGATTGCGACGGGAAGCTGATTGATATCTTTGCAAGTTTGAATGGTAGCTCTGATCGTTTTAAGTGTGTTCAGCCATATTTCTACAGCGTCATGCTCAACCCAGCCATCTTCAGGAAAATATTGCTTCAAGGCTAATTGTTCAGTCGCTAGGATCTGACCGTCATGATCAAATGCCAATGTCCGGCATGACGTTGTCCCGCAATCAATCGCAAGTATGACCTGACCTGAATCCATCTTTCCTACCCCTGATTTATCTGTGCCCGCATTGAATCTAAATCTGATGTTCGGGTACTTTTTTATTTTGAAACCAATTCTTTATTTCCTGAATTTCCTCATCGCTCAGAACAAGCTCCAGCTTACTTCTACGCTTAAGAAAATCATCTGCCTGACGCACAAACTCATTTTCGATCACATAATTCAATTCGCGCTCTGATACGCCGCTCGCAAACATTTTTCCCATCATATTGATTGATGTTGCGCCGTCTAAAATATTGTGAACCCGCGTGCCGTAAGCGCGCAATAATCGTTTTAATACAGACTGTTCAAGCCAAGCATATTCTGCTTCCATTTGCGCAAGATAGGCGTCAAAATCAGCTTCATGTATGTCGCCTCCCGGCAGACTAACAGACTTGGTCCAGCTATCCCCCATCTCTGGCAAGACAGTTGATAAATCCTTCATCGCCGCTTCTGCCAAAGTCCGATATGTCGTTATCTTCCCGCCATACACAGACAGTATCGGCGCTCCCGCTTTATCATCATAGGAAAGCACATAATCTCGCGTCACCTTGGATACGTTTTCCGTTTTATCATCATATAGCGGGCGCACGCCTGAATAGGTCGATAGAATATCGCTCCGCTGAACGGCCATTTTAAAATATTCATTTGCAGCATCTAAAAGATAATCTATCTCACCTTCAGATATTTCCACATTATCCTTGTCACCAAGGTATAATTCATCGGTTGTACCGATCAAAGTCATACTGGCATTCTGATAAGGAATGGCGAACATGATGCGCCCGTCACCATTTTGAAAGAAGTAGCTAAACGCCCCTTCAAAACGCTTATTGGTGATTATATGAGACCCCTTCACCAATCTAACATGAGACGCATTTTCTCCACTCACAGCCATACTGCTTAATTCATCAACCCAAGGGCCGGCCGCATTCACAATCACTTTCGCGCGAACTGTCTCAATTTCACCATTTGCGTTTTTCAGGTCCGCTTCCCAAAAATCTTGGAAACGGTGCAAGTTAACGCATCTAGTTTGTGTGCGTATGTCTGCCCCCTTTTCACTCGCAGACATAGCATTGAGAACAACCAATCTGGCGTCATCCACCCAGCAATCAGAATATTCAAATGCAAATTTATATTCAGGTTTCAGCGCATCAAATTTGTGCGTCGATTTTCGCCTCAAAACCTTCGTTCCGGGGAGCATTTTCCTGCCACCAATATGGTCATACAGAAACAATCCTAATCGCACGAGCCACGCCGGGCGCTGCCCTTTTTGATGTGGTAGAACAAAACGCATTGGCCAGATAATATGAGGTGCAGCTTTTAACAGCACCTCTCTTTCACGCAACGCCTTAGCGACAAGCCTAAAATCATAATGCTCTAAATATCGAAGCCCGCCATGTATTAATTTTGTACTGGAAGAAGACGTGTGTTGTCCAAGATCATCTTTCTCAACCAATACAACTTTCAAACCGCGACCGGCCGCATCTCGCGCAATTCCAACCCCGTTTATACCGCCACCAATCACCAGCAGATCGTTTAGGTTTTCTATATCTGTCATTGTACCGGTTCTCTTGTTTATTTGATTTGGAAAACCAAACATGGATCAGGACGCTTTAACGCATTGGTGCCATAGCTCTACCAAAGACTAATGAGAAAACACATCCCTTTTACACAGGATTTCCCTTGTACCCGCCAGATCAACACCAGCATCACATGACGCCAACATAAAAACGTCACTACTGCGACAGAAACTTGGTATTCACGCGTTAGCAAACGCACAGAATGTCAGCACTTTTTTTGAACATTTCACCCCAAGTATTGGCATTTCTACCGCTTTTCATGATAGAGAAGCCAAGAACAAAAATAGCGTAAATGATAGTGAATTAGAGAGCGTTTTCGATGGAAAAAATTATTATTATTGGTGGCGGACAAGCCGGCGCTCAAGCTATCATTTCACTTCGTCAATCAGGTTTTGAAGGCGAAATCACACTCGTTAGCGCGGAAAAGCAGCTACCTTATCAACGCCCCCCCCTATCCAAGGCATTCCTTAAAGGCGAAATGGACGAAGAGCGCCTTTATTTCCGTCCAGAAGATTTCTATCAAAAACAAAACGTTACTGTGATATCGGGCGTCAAAGCTACTCAAATAAACAAAGACGCAAAAACTGTTGAATTAGAAAATGGCAATTTTCTATCCTACACAAAGCTTTTGCTCGCGACAGGTGCGCCGCCGCGTAAACTCCCCTTTGATCACGCCCATCTTTCAAATGTTCATTATCTTCGAACGCTTGAAGACTCTCGCCGCCTTGCACCAACATTATCTTCTCAAGAGCGCATTGTCGTTATCGGCGCAGGCTATATCGGCCTTGAAGTGGCCGCCGTCGCCCGCACCGCCGGCCGCGATGTTACTGTCTTAGAACTCGCCGACCGCGTTTTAGCACGGGTCGCAAGTGAGCCTGTTTCTAACTTCTATCAGGACCTCCACAGAAGTGCTGGAGTTGAGTTAATGCTAGATACAATGGTTGAAAATTTTATAATTAAAGACAATAAAATCAATAGTATAAAGCTAAACAACGGAACTGAACTGGCATGTGGTTCAGTTCTTGTCGGAATAGGCGCGGTTCCTGAAACCAAGCTCGCCCAAGACGCTGGTTTAGAAATAGATAACGGGATTATTGTCGATAAATACGCCCAAACATCAGACCCAAATATCTGGGCAGCAGGTGATTGCGCCAACTTCCCCTATCCGCGTTATGAAAAACGCATGCGCTTGGAATCTGTGCCCAATGCCATAGAGCAAGCAAAAGTCGTCGCTACAAACATGCTTGGTGGAGACAGCATACACAATCCTTTGCCTTGGTTCTGGTCTGATCAATATGACGTCAAATTGCAAACTGTTGGTTTGATGCAAGGTTTTGACACGCTGATTATACGTGGGAAACCACAAAACAAATCATTCTCTGTTTGGTATTTCAAAGAAAATAAGCTTTTAGCACTCGACGCCCTCAATGATGCCCCATCATTTATGATTGGTAAAAAGCTATTGGCAACAGACACACCAATATCGCCTGAGCAAGCTGAAGACAGCGAATTCAATTTAAGATCATTGTTTTAAAAGAATTTTTCTTTCCTTAGCAATTCTCTTGCGGCTTCTCTAGCGCATCTCAATCACTCTGTTTCATATCATTTTGAACAACAGAAGTTGAGTCTCGCTCAATCAGTGAGTGCTGTAAGAAAACAAGTTTTTTAGGCGGAGAATTCTCCTGCTCTGCCTCTAATACATTGTGTAATATTTCTACTGCTTTGCCAGCCATTTCCACCAAAGGCTGGCCGACTGTTGTAAGGTTTGGCCAAATGGTCGTTGCGATAGGCGAGTCATCAAACCCTACTACCGAGAGATCATTCGGCACTTTCACACCAAGCGAAGCCGCTGCTCCCAATACCCCAGCAGCCATATCATCATTTGATGCGAAGATCGCAGTTGGTGGCATTTGGACTTTCAGCAATTTTAATCCTGCTTCTAGCCCAGATTTATAGGTAAAATATCCCTGTGCCAGCAATTCATCCTGAATATCTATGCCAGCATCTTGCAGCACTTTTTTATAGCCATCTTCGCGCGCGGAACTCGTACTATGACTTGGGTGCCCGCGAACAAATCCTATTCGCGTATGCCCCAAAGAAATTAGATACTTAGTCATTTCTATCGATGCTTGAAAATCATTTATTCCGATTTCAAAAGCTTCGCGCGTTCCAGCCATACTTCCTAAAAAAACTGCAGGCATCTCAGCTTCAGTCAACATTTTTCGAATGCCCACCATATCACTTATAGGCGGCGGAATAATCACTCCATCCCAAGCATTGGTAAGGATCTCTTTCAATTGTTCAGCTGTTATATCTTGAGAGACATTTTTGACGATAAGTTGATACCCATAATTCCCAAGAGTTTCGAGCGCGCCCAACATTAGTTTTTCCAAATAGGCAGAAGACGGGTTTGCATACAACAAACATATGCGTCGTGCTCGCCCACTTACCAAATTCCTAGCCGCTTGATTTGGCGAATATTTTAGCTCGGAAACAGCCGCCAATACCTTCTCTTTTGTAGATACTCTCACTTTGGGAAAGTTATTGAGAACACGTGAAACCGTCATCGGAGAAACGCCTGCATGTTTTGCAACATCAATGAGAGTAACTGGGGAATTATTATTCCGCTTGGCAGTTTTCATGTCGGCATTTCTCACATTCAATACAAATTACACCCCACAGTGAAGAGCCACATTGTGCATGTCAATTTTTTTAATTTTCAAAATACGTGAGCTGTTTGCATCAGCTTTTGTACAGATTTCGGCCCGGAACCGATCATGATAACGAAGGACTTTCACAAACTTCATCACATGTATAAAAATTGACTTGCTGTTTTTGAATGATAACGCTATCACTTCCTTGCAATTTTCTTTTATTCAACCGAAGCCCGTCCATTCCCACATGTGGATTTCACCTCGAATTTAAGAAGAAAAATCAGGAAGAGCCCGCTTAACGGGACATGAAATAGTGGAGTGAATTGATATAATGTTTCTTGGCATAGACATTGGTACATCAAGTGTAAAAACCGTCGTGATTGACGAGACAGGCACTCCGATTGCCCAAGCTTCTGTTGATCTTCCCATTTCCCGTCCCAAACCATTATGGTCTGAACAAAACCCTGCCGACTGGTGGACATCTACCAATATGGCAGTCGCCAAATTAGATGTGGATATTCGCCACAAAATCAAAGCAATTGGTCTATCTGGCCAGATGCATGGTGCCACTGTTCTTGATGCAGATGACAAAGTACTTCGCCCTGCCATTTTGTGGAATGACGGACGCTGCCAAGAAGAATGTGACATCCTTACACAAGAGCAACCAGACTTTCATACAATCGGTGGAAATCTAGTTATGCCGGGCTTCACAGCCCCAAAACTTCTCTGGCTTCAACGCAATGAACCAGAAACATTCGCTAAAATTAAAACTGTACTTCTACCCAAAGATTATGTCCGCCTGCGTATGACCGGCGAGAAAGCTACAGATCTTTCTGATGCGGCCGGAACACTATGGGTGGACATTGCTGCACGCCGCTGGTCAGAAGACCTGCTTGGTCCTTGTGGCTTGTCGACCAACAATATGCCTCGCCTGTATGAAGGCCATGAAGTCACAGGTAAATTACGCCAAGAACTTGCTGAAGCATGGGGCATGGAGCGTGTTCCCGTTATCGCCGGTGGTGGCGACAATGCTGCTGGTGCTGCCGGAGTTGGCGTTGTAAACGATGGAGAGGCGCTACTCTCCTTAGGCACCTCTGGGGTCATCTTCCTTGCCACGAATGAGTTCCGCCCCTACCCTGAACGCGCCGTTCACGCTTTTTGTCATGCACTTCCAGATCGCTGGCATTTAATGTCAGTCATGCTAAGCGCAGCAAGCTGCCTTGATTGGGCTGCAAAACTAACTGGCAATAGTGATGTTGGAAACTTTGTATCAAAAGCTGAAGAGCGCAATAAACTAGGCACAAGTGAGCATTTCCTCCCCTATTTGTCGGGTGAACGCACGCCGCACAATAATCCCAATGCAAAAGGTGTTCTCTTTGGCATCGGTCACGACACAGATGCCGCCACGCTTGCGCAATCAGTTTTGGAAGGTGTCGCATTTGGTATGGCAGAAGGCTTCAAAGCGCTTCAAGAATCCAAAGCCGAAGTTAATTCGATATCCGTTATTGGCGGCGGCTCACTCTCTTTATATTGGGGCCGCATTCTTTCCGCCGCAATAGGCAGACCTTTGGTCTATCGCGACGGTGCTGCGACCGGTCCAGCTTTGGGGGCAGCTCGTCTAGCCCGTTACGGTGTTGAAGGCGGTGATATAAACGACATGTTCAGCGCACCTCATGTTGTAGATATCGTCAACCCACGCGATCAAGACGTTGCTATCCTCAACGCTAAATTTGAAAAATTCCAATCACTCTACAAGAACCTCATTTCCGAATTTGAAGGAAACTAATCATGACAACATATTTTGAAGGCGTAGACGCCGTAAAATACGAAGGTACGGAAACAAACAACCCATTTGCGTTCCGTTACTACAACAAAGATCAAGTCGTCCTTGGTAAAACAATGGCCGAGCACTTGCGTATGGCAGTGTGTTACTGGCACTCATTCTGCTGGGATGGTGCTGACCCATTTGGTCAGGGCACTTTCGAACGCTCTTGGCACAACGCATCTTCAGTTCAAGAAGCAACTGACATCAAAATGGATGTTGCCTTTGAATTCTTCGCCAAGCTTGGCCTTCCATATTATTGTTTCCACGATGTAGATGTTGCTGGCCACCTCGAAACACCAGACGAGCTTTCAAACGAATTGGCCCGGGCAGTTGACCGTCTTCAGCAAAAGCAAGATGAAACTGGCGTTAAACTTCTTTGGGGAACAGCCAACCTATTCTCTCACCGCCGCTATATGGGCGGTGGACTAACAAACCCAGACCCGGAAGTCACTGCAACAGCTATTCGCCAAGTCCGCGAATGTATGGATGCGACTTTCAAACTTGGTGGTGAAAACTATGTTCTTTGGGGTGGTCGCGAAGGCTATGACACACTTCTCAACACACGCTTGAGCACAGAGCTTGATAATTTTGGTGCACTGCTAAATAAAGTCGTTGAATACAAGCACAAAATTGGTTTCAAAGGTAAAATCCTGATCGAACCAAAACCACACGAACCAACTTATCACCAATATGATTTCGACACTGCGACAGTGTTCGGTTTCCTACAACGTTATGGTCTTGAAAAAGAAGTTCACGTTAACATCGAACCAAACCACGCCACACTCGCTGGTCACTCATTTGCACACGAAATAGCAACCGCAGTGTCACTTGGTGTAATGGGGTCAATCGACATCAACTCAGGTAACTACCAGAACGGATGGGACACAGACCAATTTAACGTCGACATCAAAGACATCACATTGGCTCTCATCGAATTATTGCCTTCTGGTGGCCTCGATACAGGTGGTTTCAACTTTGATGCTAAAGTGCGTCGCCAAAGCTCCGATGCTGTTGATCTTTTCCACGGTCACATTGGTGGAGCAGACTGTCTGGCACGCGCACTATTAGCCGCAGCCGACATTATTGAAAAAGGCGAAATTGAAGCCTTCAAAGCCAACCGCTATAAAGGTTGGGAAGGTGATCTTGGAAAAATGATCCTTTCTAAAGAAACTTCCCTTGCTGATATCGCTGATCACGTTAAGACAGAAGGCATTAACGGTAAGCACAATTCAGGTCGTCAGGAATATCTTGAAAACCTGATCAACCTAAGCATCAAATAAATCGGAACATTCTCATGAAATTTTTCGTAGATACAGCAAACGTTGACGAAATCCGGGAACTTGAATCCTATGGTCTTATTGATGGTGTGACGACAAACCCTTCATTGATCAAGAAATCCGGTCGTGACTTTGTTGAAGTGATCACAGAAATCTGTTCTGTAACTGATGGCCCAGTATCTGCTGAGGTTATTGCTTTGGATACAGAGGGCATGCTAGCGGAAGGCCGTAAACTTGCTCAGATCGCCGACAATATCGTTGTGAAACTCCCTTTAACTTTGGATGGCCTGGCTGCATGTCAGACTTTCTCAAAAGAAGGTATCAAAACAAACGTCACACTTTGTTTCTCAGCAAACCAAGCTCTTCTAGCTGCTAAAGCTGGTGCAACTTACATTTCACCATTTATTGGCCGCCTAGATGACATTCACGTTGACGGCATGGAACTCATTCAAGAGATCCGCGCAATATATGACAATTATGGTTTCGATACAGAAATCCTAGCTGCATCTATTCGCGGCCCAATGCATGTTAAAGAATGTGCTCTTGTAGGTGCAGATGTTGGTACTGCGCCAGCAGGCGTTATCAAAGCACTCGTAAAACACCCTCTTACACAAGCTGGTTTGGATCAGTTTGTGAAAGATGCTGCAGAGGCTGGTATCAAAGTTTAAATCTAATTTAGACACACTTTGAAAGGCCTGATGCATTACGTGTCAGGCCTTTTTTGTTGCAATTAAAATAAATCCGCATATGAATTTATTACATTAATGTAATAATTTAGGGGCGATATTTCATATGCGAATTTCACATCACATCAAGCAACTTCCTAAGAAATTTGCCCCTCTATTAATTACGGCAACTGCTTGTCTGTTTCTGAACCAATGCGCTCAAGAAAATACAGAAACCACCCCAATCTCCATATTGGAATTTGAAGATGCTATAAATCATTGGCAAAGCAAGCGCGGTTCAGATTATCCAAGACACGACCCTAAAGAAATCACTCTAATCGCGGACAACATGTTGATTATGCAACGCGATCATGGCGGCTGGAAACAGAACCAAGATCCGCTCCGTATTCTTGATGCAGAGTCAACAAACCAATATTTAGCTGAAAAATCAGATCCTTTTGCTAGTTTTGACAACCGGAACATTTACACTCAAATCCGATATTTAATGTCAGCCTATGAACAAGTGAACGATGAGCGCTATAAAGAAGCAGCATTAAAAGGGCTAGACTATCTTCTCTCTCAACAAATCGCATCATGCGGGGGATGGCCTCATTCCAACCCATCGAGCAATAGCTATCACGGCCACATAACAATTGCAGATGAAGTCTTCTCTGGACCGATGCTTCTTCTTCGAGAAATTTCAGAAGCTCAACCGCCCTTTCAAAATTTAGATAATGCAACGAAACAACGTGCCCATGAAGCAAGAAAAGCCGGAGACAGCTGCCTACTTAGCCTTCAAATAAAGCAAAACGGCAAACGTCTAGGTTGGGCAGGCCAATATGATCCCGTTACGCTGGCACCCGCGCAAGGGCGCAGCTTTGAATTACCTGCGATGGTAACACAGGAAACCGTTGATATCTTAAGGTATTTAATGACGATTAAAGAACCAGACACAGATGTCATACAAAGCATTCAAGGCGGAATAGAATGGCTTCAACAATCTGCTATTGCGGATACGAAAATAGAAACCATTCAGCTCGAAACGCCAATAGAATACAAATACCACACGGCTAATTTTGATAGAGTCCTCGTTAAAGGCGACAATGCAGGTACGCTGTGGGCACGTTTTTATGACCTATCAGATAACACAATAGTTCTTGCAAACAGGGATAGCGTTCGGGTCGCAAAATACGAAGACATTCACCATGAACGCCGCACAGGCTATTCTTGGTATGGCGTGTGGCCTGCTGAACTTCTAGAGAAAGAATATCCAGCTTGGAGTTGCAGAGTTCTAAATCAAAGCACTAATGACGAAGCTTGCTGATCGGCCAACATGAAAAAGTCAGCTCATTTTAGTGAGCTGACTTTGTTTAAACAGATAATCTAATCGATCTAAACGCGCTTTAATGCTTCTTCAACGACCGCTTCGCTCGTGATATTAAAATGCTTGTATAAATCTTCAGCCGGCGCGGATGCTCCAAACCCAGTCATTCCAACGAAACCGCCTTCGGTTCCTATAATGGCATCCCAACCAAAACGCACACCGGCTTCAGTGGCGACTTTGGGCAGGCTTCCGCCCAACACTTCTGATTGATAGGCTTCACTTTGCTCGAAGAACAAATCCATACACGGCATTGAAACAACGCGCGCTGCGACGCCTTTGGCTTTCAACAACTCTTGTGCTTCAAGCGCCAAACCAACTTCAGAACCTGTTCCGATAAGCACAATCTGCGCCTCACCTTCGGCTTCACGTAGTATGTATCCACCTTTCGCTACTAGGTTTTCATCCGTGTGCTCAATACGCGCTGGCACGACACCTTGACGCGTTAACGTCATAATTGAAGGAGATTGTCTAAGACCTAGTGCAACTTGCCATGCTTCCATCGTTTCCACACCGTCACATGGACGGAAAACATAAAGGTTTGGCATCGCCCGCAATGACGCGACATGCTCCACTGGTTGGTGTGTCGGGCCATCCTCACCAAGACCGATTGAGTCATGCGTCATCACATGAACCACCGATGCCTCCATCAACGCGCCCAACCGAATAGCGCCTCGAGAGTAATCAGCAAAAGCCATGAATGTTCCAGAGTATGGAAGCACACCGCCGTGAAGCGCCATACCATTCATTGCAGCCGCCATACCGTGCTCACGCACACCGTAATGCATATAGCGCCCCGCCCAATCGGATGAATTCAGAGCGCTTGTGTGTGATGTGCGTGTATTGTTTGAACCTGTCAGATCTGCTGAGCCACCAATCATTTCTGGTATTATACCCGTCAAAACTTCCAACGCTGCACCAGACCATTTACGTGTCGCGTCAGACTTGTTTGCCTCAGACACGGCTTTCTTGTGTGCGTTTACAGCCTCATCAACACCGGCAGGCAAACGACCATCCATCGCACGGGTAAATTCATCAGCCTTTCCCGAAGCAGCAAGCGATGCCTCCCACCCCGCACGTTCATCTGAAGCTCTCACGCCAACAGCGCGCCAAGCTTCTAATACCTCCGGCACAACAGTGAAGCGTTCTTTAGGTAAACCAAGATTTTCACGCAGAGCCGCAGTCTCATCGGCAGGGTATGGGCCGCCATGCGCTTTACCTTGTCCAGCAAATGTCGGTGCACCAAAACCAATTGTGGTTTTACACGCAATCATGCTGGGTTGATCAGTGTTTGCTTTTGCTGCCGTTAGCGCCGCTGCCACTGCCTCAGGATCATGTCCGTCAATTGCTTGAACATGCCATTTAGAAGCTGCAAAACGGGCACACTGATCTGTTGAATCAGCCACATCTGTTCCACCATCAATGGTCACAGCATTGTCATCAAACAACACGATCAACTTGCCAAGTTTCAAATGCCCCGCCAGTGCAATCGCTTCCTGAGAAATACCTTCCATCAGGCAACCATCACCCGCAATCACATAGGTATAGTGATCCACCAGATCATCACCATATCTTGCATTCATACTGCGTTCGGCCACAGCAAACCCTACTGCAGTCGCAATACCCTGTCCCAACGGCCCTGTTGTTGTTTCCACGCCTTCGGTGACGAAATTTTCTGGATGCCCTGGTGTCTTAGATCCTAATTGGCGAAAATTTCTAATTTCATCCATGGATACAGACGGGTAGCCCGTAAGATGAAGCAGAGAATATATAAGCATTGATCCATGCCCAGCGGACAAAATGAACCGGTCACGATCTGCCCAATCAGGTTTGGATGCATCAAATTTCAAAAACTGGGAAAAAAGCACCGTAGCTGCATCAGCCATGCCAAGCGGCAATCCCAGATGCCCTATGCCGGCTTGCTCTATCGCATCAGTAGAAAGGGCTCGAATGGCATTCGCCATATCACGATTATTCACGGAGGGGCTGGACATATTTTTACCTTCGTTTCGTAGTGCGGTTGACAAAAAGCATAGAATGATTGCGTTATCACTCCAGCGTATCTACTCTGATATCTACTAAAAGGCAATGCAGCTTTTCCTGAATCTCCGCTTCTCAGTTGGCTTCAGGGAAAAGCGTTGAAGACTAAACTTCAACGCCATTGATTGGCAGTGTTCTAATCACTAAAAGACACCATAACACCTCTGTTTGGCGCGACTTTATTATCCAACATATCTTTCCATATTTGAGCTGCGCTTTCAGGACCAGCTATGCGCTCTATTGCAATGTCATCTTTAATGTCGTGAGCCATTCGAGCAGCTGCTATTGTAGCTTTTTCAAACACAACACCGACACCCCATTCTTTATTGCGCTTGCTTATTTGAGCCGGCGCAAAGAAAAATGTTGGCCGCGCGCCGGGCAAAGCAGGGTCCAGTTTACGATCTTCTTTCCAATGGGTCGCACCCACTAGGCAACTATCTACCATCCGCTCCTTAAAATGATGATGAAGCGTTTGTGTCAAAGGACCATTTCCCGACATATCCACATATGCCGTGTTTAAATTTGGATTGATCTGATTTTCATTGCCGTAAACGACAATTTGATCACAACATGCTAATTGCTCCACAAAGCCAACATTGTGTTGCGATGTCATTCCGACAACTTCGACTTGCGCTTCAGCGTCTTCGTGAATCAACTTGGCAACACCAAAGCCTGTTTTTGAAGATACAGAACCAATGATAACCTGTTTCGCGCCAAAAAAATCGTTATCTTTCAGATAGTCATAGATCAGGTAAGACGTTATAAAAAGGGGAAATAACAAACACCTTTCATCTTCTAATTTACTAAGGAATTCAGGTTCATTCGTTGTACGCCTGTATTGATTATAGAGTGCTGGCAATTGGCTTCTATATTCGGTTGCATCCATAAAATTATCATCCGCAACAAAACCAACTTTCAACTTGGTGGCACTCGCCATTGGGAAAAATCCCCACAAACGTTCACCAATTTTTATGTCAGGACTTCGAGACTGAATGACCTCTGCAATCCCCCAAACAGGTACATTTCCAAATGGTGCTTCAGCGGGGTAATAATTCCAGTATCCAATCATATCACCAGATACAGCATAGCTCACATTATTCGATGTAAGCGCAAACTTTCTGATGGAAACCAATATTTCTTCAGCCATCAAATCTGCGATGTCTTGCTCCACGACGCGTGTGGCATGGTAATCACTTCGATTGACTTGAAGTTGTGTAATTTTGGTCATTCTGAATCACTCCCAAATCCAACAAAGTTCAAAAATGTATCAACGTCCGCGCGTGTTGATTTAACGCTATTGGCCGGGAAGTCATAATCAGGATACCCAAGGGCGATACATGTCATTATTGCCTGATTATCCGGTATGCCAGCATGCTTATGGACCACTTCGGACTGCATAATCCCCTGCCCGTTGATAACCGCACCAATACCTCTTTCCCAGGCCGCCAATACAATTGCATGAGAAAATGCACCTAAATCAAATTGGCTGATCGCGGCTGGTTCGAGATATTTATCATATGTCAGCGCTAGGGATACGGGCGCATCAAATTGACGAAAGCCCCGCATAACCCAGTCTTGACGTCTCTCTTTATCATGTCGTTCAATTCCCATTGCTTCAAACAACTGAATAGCAACGTCAATCTGACGCTGACGGTGATCCCCTTCATATGCTTCTTTGATAGGAAAATCTCTTTTAGGCGGAACACCAGCCAGCATTTGAGAGGAATTACCCTCTCGAATTTTATCCAGTATATCACCAGAAATGGCATAAACATTCCAAGGCTGAGTATTCATTGAAGACGGCGCATATCTGGCCACTTCCATAATATCGATAATCACATCCTTTGGAACAGGCATATTCTTGAAACCACGGATACTACGCCGCGAACGTATCAGTTCATCAAATTCCACAATGCTACTCCCTAGATGCGTATTTTTCAGTTTTTAAAGTCCTTAGTCTAACCTGCTCTCGCAGGGTTAGCCGCAAGCCCTAATGAACTAGATTTTCGTTTTTTCTATAAACAAAACGACGGTTCGCTAATTTGTGGTTTCACTCTCTCTAAATTTCCGCAACGGCATGGACACAAACATCTATTTTATACCCCCTAAAGCAACAAAACCGGCCCTTAGGTCATCTTGAGATTGCACAAAACAAGGCGCATAACTTTGAAAAACAATAAAGGGAGGCTCAACATGCCGGCGTATTCACTAACCACACAAAATGGTATTTCTCATATCACTTTTACGCGCCCTGAGGTCTCCAACGCCATGGGACAAGAATTCTGGAGCTCTTTTGGAGACACTATCCGCAAATTAAATGAGGCTGGTGAAACCCGTGTTCTTGTTGTCTCTGCTGAGGGAAAGAATTTTTGCGCAGGTATGGAGTTAAGTGCTTTTTCTTCTGGCATAGCTAAAACAGACACCCCAGAAGAACGTGAAGCCTTCTCACACATGGTGCGCTACCTTCAAGACACGCTTTCCTCGGTAGAGAAAGCGCGTTTTCCTGTTATTGCTGCTGTCCAAGGAGCCTGTATCGGCGCTGGTTTGGATTTTATTGCAGCTTGTGATTTGGTTGTCGCAAGTGAAGATGCTTATTTTCGTATTGAAGAAATCAACATTGGTATGATGGCCGATGTAGGCAGTCTGCAACGTCTACCAAAACTCATTCCTGAACGTGTTGTGAGAGAACTAGCTTATCTTGGTTCAACTTTAAACGCTAAAGATTCCAAGGATGTAGGCCTCATCAATGATGTGTGCGCCGACAAAGACGCAACATTAAATCGTGCAATGGAGATGGCAGATATCATCTCTAAAAAAGCACCTATTGCCATTGCGGGAAGTAAACGTTCCATCACTTATGCTCGTGATCACTCGACTGAGGACGCCCTAGAATGGGCAACTGTGGCGCAGGCAGGATATTGGAAACCGTCTGACATAATGCAGGCTGTACAGGCGCGTATGACCAAAACCGACCCAAATTTCGAAGATCCAGCACCCATAAATACGAGCTTTCTGAAACCCTCTAAATAATCGATTTAAAATTACCTACACACAATCCCAGCCGGCCACCACAGGATTTATAGGATGACAAACACCGCTTTTCCTAAACTATTTGAACCACTTGACCTTGGTTTCACAACTTTAAAAAACCGCATGATTATGGGCTCTATGCACACCGGGCTGGAAGAAGCCCCTAATGGCATTGAGCGTCAGGCAGCCTTCTTTGCCGAGCGTGCCAGAGGCGGTGTTTCCCTAATAGTTACAGGTGGTTATGGTCCAAACTTTGAAGGGGCAGCAATCCCGACAGACAAATTTCTTCATAGTGAAGAAGACGCAAAACACCACACACCGATAACTGATGCGGTTCATGCTGAGGGTGGAAAAATCTGTCTGCAAATCCTGCATACTGGACGATACGCATACAATTCAGCCTCTGTCGCACCTTCTGCCATTAAGGCACCGATCAATCCATTTGTCCCACATGAATTGGACGACGAAGGCATCGAAAAGCAAATCAATGACATTGTGACAACAGCCAAATATGCGCAGGTCGCCAACTATGACGGTGTGGAGATTATGGGCTCAGAAGGCTATTTTCTGAACCAATTTCTTGCCGCTCGCACCAACCAAAGAACCGATGCTTGGGGTGGTTCATATGAAAACCGCATGCGACTTGCTGTTGAAACAGTTAAGCGCACGCGTGCCAGTGTTGGTGAGAATTTCATAATCATCTATCGACTTTCTATGCTTGATCTGGTGGAAGGCGGCAGCACATTTGAAGAAGCGTTAGAATTAGGAAAAGCGATCGAAGCAGCCGGTGCGACAATTATCAATACGGGTATTGGCTGGCATGAGGCGCGCATACCGACGATCGTCACCAAAGTGCCCCGCGCAGCTTTCACATGGGTCACAGCGCGCTTCAAAGAGCATTTGAATATCCCGTTGATAACTTCCAACCGGATAAACACGCCAGAAGTTGCCGAAGAAGTATTAGAACGCGGCGATGCTGATATGATCTCAATGGCACGCCCTTTCCTTGCTGATCCGTTTTTCATGCTGAAAGCGGCCCAAGGCAAAAGTGATGAAATCAACACGTGTATTGGATGTAATCAGGCATGTCTGGACCATACTTTCCAGATGAAAATATCCAGCTGTCTGGTGAACCCGCGTGCATGTTATGAAACAGAAATCGTGATTGAACCGACAGACAAACCCAAAAAGATTGCGGTTGTCGGTGCTGGCCCTGCAGGGCTTGGATTTGCCAACATTGCCGCTGAGCGCGGACATGATGTGACAATTTTCGATAGCGCCGGAGAGATTGGTGGCCAATTCAATATTGCCAAACAAATTCCCGGCAAAGAAGAATTTTATGAAACGATCCGATATTTCAACAAAATGATCGAGCTGAAAGGCATCAAACTAAAACTCAACACGCGTGTTTCTGCTGCTGACCTTGACGCTATGGATTTTGATGAGGTGATTATCGCCACCGGTATTTTACCGCGGACACCAGATATTGAAGGCATCGACCACCCGAGTGTTCTTTCTTATATTGATGTGCTCAAAGATAAAAAACCGGTTGGCAAAAAAGTCGCGGTTATTGGTGCAGGTGGGATCGGTTTTGATGTGTCAGAATATCTCACACATGGAAAATCATCCCCGAGTACAGACATCCCAACCTTCATGAAGGAATGGGGCGTTGATATGTCTTTAAAAGCGCGCTCGGGAATTGAAGGTGTGACCCCAGAACCAGAAGCATCACCACGTGAGGTTTATCTGCTTCAACGTAAAACAACATCGGTTGGAAAAGGATTGGGTAAAACATCCGGCTGGGTTCACCGCGCTGGTTTAAATGCCAAAGGTGTTAAAATGATACCGGGTTGTTCTTATGAAAAAATAGATGACGCAGGCTTGCACATCACAATAGATGGACAACCGAAAATTCTGGATGTCGACAACATTGTTTTATGTGCTGGTCAGACTTCACTTAATGAACTTCAGGACACTCTAAAAACAAAATCTCACCTTATTGGCGGCGCAGATGTTGCTGCTGAACTGGATGCAAAACGTGCCATTGATCAAGGTGTACGCCTTGCAGCCATAATCTAGGAGCAAGTAATGACAGAGCAAACCAACATGACACGCTGGATGGAGTGGATCGAGAAAGACCACTCCCCCGCAGGGTTAAGCGCGCTGCTACATGATGATGCTGTGATGATCAGCCCCGTGGTACACACACCGCAAAAAGGCAAGATGATCACAATGGCTTATCTCATGGCCGCTGGTCAGACGATAGGCAATGACACATTCAAATATACGCGCACATTTGATTGCGGCGATAAAGCTGTTTTAGAATTTGAAACCGAAATGAATGGCATTCACGTCAATGGCATTGATATGATTGAATGGAATGAAGACGGCTTAATCACAGAATTTAAAGTGATGATCCGCCCTCTAAAAGCTGTAAACATGGTCCACGCAGAAATGGGCAAAATGCTAGAAGCAATGAAAGCCTCTCGTTCAGGTTAAATAGGCCACATCTATGGACACTGCTTTTCTTATTCTTATCGGTTTGGCGGCGCTAGTCATTGGTGGTGACCTTCTTGTACGAGGGGCAGTTGAACTGGCGCGCCTTATTGGCTTGTCGCCTCTGGTTATAGGGTTAACTTTGGTTGGGTTTGGTACATCAACACCCGAACTCGTGACTAGCATTCAAGCTGCCTTTGCAGGCTCTCCAGGCATAGCTGTAGGGAATGTCGTCGGCAGCAATATCGCCAACACTTTACTCATACTCGGTTTCGCTGCTGTACTTGCACCATTGGCAATAGATAAGATCGCGTTTCGGCGAGATGGAATAGTACTGCTGATCTCGACATTGATGTGCTTTGCTGCGATCCAATATGGCCAACTAAGCCCATTGATTGGTGCAATCTTCATAGCCGCATTATTAAGCTATGTGATTTATACAGTGGTACAAGAACGCAGTTCACAAACCGCGACACCTTCACCGGCTATCAGTGATCAAGAAAGCCCACCTCAAGGCAAGCTATGGATAAATATCTTATTCGTAATTGCTGGTTTAACCATGACAATTTTTGGCGCGAAATTTCTAGTTTCGGGTGCAATCAATATTGCTTCAAACTTCGGCGTTTCTGAAGCTGTCATTGGTTTGACAATTGTTGCCGTTGGAACGTCGCTGCCAGAACTTGTCACAACAATTGCTGCTGCTAAACGCGGACAATCGGACATAGCTTTTGGCAATATCGTTGGTAGCAACATTTTCAATATCTTGTTTATTCTTGGTTCAACAGCCTTGATCAAACCTATACAAGTGCCAAAGACAATCGCTTCGATAGACATTTATGTGATGCTTGCTGTGACTATATTACTCTTAATCATTGCAGTCACACGTTGGAGAATTACTCGGATAGAGGGAGCTGTTTTACTGTCCACCTATATCTTGTATTCCCTTTGGCTTGGCCTAGAAGCAGCTAGCTAATCGACACCACAGGTTCGGCTGAAATTTTCTCTCAAAACATTAATTGAGGACTGTTTATTGGCTAGCCCCCTCCCCAAACTACAAAAAATGCGGCAGCTACTCCCAATAATAGCTGCCGCGGATATTGTTGGACTTCTGAAGACATCCAACAATATCATTCTGTGTCCTAATGTTTATTAGGCAACTTCAAAGAGGCCGGCTGCGCCCATTCCGCCGCCAACACACATTGTGCAGACAACATATTTTGCGCCGCGCTTCTTACCTTCGATAAGCGCGTGTCCTGTCATGCGGGCACCAGACATTCCATATGGGTGACCCACCGAAATCGCGCCGCCATTCACATTTAGTAGTTCATCAGGAATGCCAAGCTTGTCACGGCAATAGATAACCTGACATGCAAATGCTTCGTTGAGTTCCCATAGCCCAATATCATCCATTGTCAGGCCATTAGCTTTTAAAAGCTTAGGAATGGCAAACACTGGACCAATACCCATTTCATCAGGCTCAAGACCTGCGACAGCCATGCCGCGATAGATACCCAAAGGAGACAAGCCGCGCTTTTCAGCGAGCTTGGCTTCCATGATGACAGATGCAGATGCACCATCAGACAATTGAGACGCATTTCCCGCTGTGATGAAAGCATCTGGCCCAACAACAGGCTTAAGGCTGTTTAGACCTTCTAGTGTTGTTTCAGGACGGTTGCCTTCGTCTTTTTCAAGGGTCACTGCTTTTTCTGAAATGTCGCCAGTCGCTTTATCTTTGACCAGCATTTTCGATGCCATTGGCACGATCTCTTGATCAAATGCGCCAGCAGCCTGAGCCGCAGCCGTGCGTTGCTGTGATTGCAATGCATACTCGTCTTGTGCTTCACGGGAAATACCATAACGCGCGCTGACGATTTCGGCAGTTTCGATCATTGAGATATACGCTTTGGGGTGCATGGCCAGCAATTCTGGGTCTGCTTTCATGCGCAATTCTGGCGTTTGAACCATAGAGATGGATTCAACACCGCCGCCAATAGCCACATCCATACCATCAAGCACAACCTGCTTAGCTGCTGTTGCAATGGCCATCATGCCAGACGCACATTGACGGTCAAGGCTTTGCGCAGACACAGTCACAGGTAGGCCTGAGCGTAATGTGGCGTTGCGCGCAATATTGCCGCCCTGCACGCCTTGTTGAAGCGCTGCACCAAAAACAACATCTTCCACTTCAGCACCGTCAATACCCGCACGTTCGACGGCATTTTTGATTGCATGCCCCGCAAGCGTTGGCGAAGGTGTATTGTTGAACGCCCCTTTATAAGCGCGTCCAATTGGCGTTCTCGCCGTGGAAACAATAACTGCTTCTCTCATAATTTATCTCCCGTATATTTATGTATTTTATGATTTTTGAGCGGCTTGCGCCTGCCCCATAAAGTTTGCGATTGGACCGTTAGTGTCTTCGTAATATTGAATATTGTCTTTGGCGCTGATGGCATCAAATTGAGCTGCAACATTCTCAGCTGTTTGTTCATTAGGTTTTAAATAAATGCCCTGAGTTTCAACCATATAGGCACGCGCAAAACCGCCACCAGCAGCAGACAAGATACATTTAGACGGCGCATCTTCACTCACAAGATACACAACACCAGCTGTGATTGATTCCGGCTGCATTTGCTCCAACAATGCTTCAGGAATACCGATATCCATTGTCATACGCGTGGCAGCAGTTGGTGCCAAAGCGTTAACGCGAATGTCGTATTTGCGGCCTTCCAGTGTGAGCGCATTCATCAAACCAACAACACCGGCTTTTGCTGCCGAATAGTTTGCCTGACCAAAAATACCATAGAGACCTGATGGCGATGAGGTCATCATGATACGTCCGTGTTTTTGTTCTTTCATGATCTCCCAAACTGCTTTTGAACAGTTTGCGCTACCCATTAAATGCACATCAATAACAAGACGGTAATCATCCATTGTCATTTTAGAGAAGCTTTTATCACGCAAGATACCAGCATTATTGATGAGGATGTCGACACGCCCCCATTTGTCCATGGCGCTTGCTACCATGGCTTCAACTTCGTCCATCTTCGTTACATTGGCACCGTTGGCGATGGCTTCGCCACCAGCAGCTTCGATTGCCTTCACGACTTCTTCTGCTGCAGACAAAGAACCACCCGTTCCGTCTCTTGCACCACCAAGATCATTGACCACAACTTTCGCACCGCGACGTGCAAGCTCTAGTGCGTGGCTTTTGCCTAGACCATTACCGGCTCCGGTGATGATGGCAACTTTGCCTGTAAAATCCAGATTACTCATGGCGTATATTTCCCGTTATATTTTTCTATTATTTCAAAAATTGCATCGTCAGCATTTCGACAATCATTGCCGGCTTTTCGATGTTTTCAATTTCGACTGTGCCTTCAGCTTTTATGAGAATTTGCTTTGGGTTTTTCACATCCACATTCAAAAGTTTGAAATGTCCCCGTATGCGACTGCCTGATGGCACTGGGTGGATAAAGCGAACTTTATCTGACCCGTAATTCACGGCCATTGCGATCCCATCCAGCACAGGCATTGCATCCTCACTCATTTTGCTCATGAGTGAGAGTGTTAGGAAACCGTGAGCAATCGTTCCGCCAAAGGGTGTTTTGGCAGCAGCTTCTGCATCCAAATGTATGAATTGGTGATCTTCAGTGACATCCGCAAATGTGTTGATGCGATCTTGTCCAATTTCAATCCAGTCAGATGTCCCAAGTGTTTCACCAACTTTGGACTGTAATTCAGCTAAACTTGTCATGTCTCTCTCCCCTAGCCTTACATGAGGCTTTCATATCTTTTGCGGTGATGATCTGCATTTCCAAACATCACATCCAGCATCGTGCCGTGCATGAAATAGTGCGCAACCGCCATTTCTTCTGTCATCCCCATTCCACCATGAAGCTGGATTGCGGATTCACCACAGAATTTAACGCTTTTGCCCAATTGCACTTTCACAGCTGACAGAATTTTTTTGCGTTCATCTGGGTGTTCATCCAGTTTGAGCGCACCAAGATACGCCATGGAAATCATCTCTTCGGTGTGGATCAGCATATCCACCATACGGTGTTGCAGAACTTGAAAATTTGAAATGGCCGTACCAAATTGCTTACGCTCACGCGTGTAAGCTGTGGTAAGTTCCGTCATTTTACGGCAAACACCCATGGCCTCTGCAGCAATCGCGGAAATACCCTGATCTGTGACTTTCTCGATGATAGGAAGGGCTTTTCCTTCTTCGCCAAGCAAATCAGCAGCTGTCACTTTCACATCTTCCAAAATGACATCCCCAGCACGGTGACCGTCAATTGTGGAATAGCTTTCAATTGTCACACCTTCTGCTTTTGCATCAACAACAAATAGGCTGATACCATCCTCATCGCGCGTATTACCGCCTGTGCGCAATGACAAGATAAGCTTGTCAGCAATTGGTGCGCCCAAAACAACAGCTTTGCGTCCATTAAGAACGTATGAGTCACCATCTTTTTTGGCGCTTGCTTCAACATGAAACAGATCAAAGCGGCTACGCGGTTCGGCAACACCAAAACCAACAATCAACTCGCCTGTCGCAATTTGCGGGATAAGTGTTTTGGCTTGATCGCCGCCAACTTCAGACAACACGCCACCGCCTAGTACGACAGTTGGCAGAAAAGGTTCAACGATATTACCTTTGCCAAGCTCTTCCATAATGACCATAATATCGACAGCACCGCCGCCAAGACCATCATATTCTTCTGCAAATGGTACGCTTAAAAGACCCATTTCTGCGAAATCAGCCCAGACCTCTTTGCTCCACCCATCAGTGGACGCAATAATCTTTTGACGTGTTTCAAAGTCATATTTTTCACGGACATAACGCGAGATTGAATCTCTGAACATGTCCTGTTCTTCAGTGAACAAAAAATCCATAATCTTTCCTCGAATCTATGCCCTAGAGCCCCAAAATTGCTTTAGCGATAATGTTGCGCTGGATCTCATTTGATCCCCCATAAATGGAGGTCTTACGTTTATTGAAATATCCCGCAGCTGCATCAACAGTGTGCTCTGGACCAGAAGGTGTTTCATTACCCGTCAGACCACGCTGGAATGGCATGGCGTAATAGCCCGCCACTTCCACAGCAAGGTGAGAAATACGTTGCTGTAATTCTGTTCCGCGAATTTTCAAGATCGAGCTTTCAGCACCCGGTCCCTTACCCGCTTCTTCACCTGCAAGTGCGCGTAGCTCGGTATATTCAAGCGCCATAAGATCCATCTCGATCTCAGACACTTTTCGGCGAAACTCTGCGTCATCCATTAAGATGGGCGCATCACCATAAAGGCTTTTATCGCTGGCCACTTCACGTAAACGAGATAAGGCTTTCTTACACACATGTGTTCCTGCAATACCCGAACGTTCATGCATCAATAAGAATTTTGCGTAAGTCCAACCTTTATTCTCTTCACCGATCAGGTTCTCCACCGGCACACGCACATCTTCAAGGAAGACTTCATTGACTTCATGGTCACCGCCCATTGTAATGATTGGACGAACCGTAATGCCCGGCGTTTTCATGTCGATCAGAAGGAAAGAAATACTTTCCTGAGCCTTGGCTTCAGAGTCTGTTTTTACAAGACAAAAAATCCAGTCAGCGTGCTGAGCTAATGTTGTCCATGTCTTAGAGCCGTTAACAACATAATGATCACCATCACGTACAGCTTTAGTACGCAGAGATGCGAGGTCAGATCCAGAGCCAGGCTCAGAATAACCCTGACACCACCAGATGTCACAGTTTAGTGTCGCAGGAAGAAAACGCTTTTTCTGCTCTTCATTAGCGAAGGTATAAATAACAGGACCAACCATCCCGATATTAAACGGCAGCACATTAAATGTTTCCGCTTTCGCCATCTCTTCTGCAAAGATATATTTCTGCGTTGGTGTCCAACCCGGACCGCCATATTCTTTGGGCCAAGATGGGGCTACCCAACCTTTAGCAGCCAGTTTTTTATGCCAAGCGACGTATTCATCACGGCCAAACTCAGTCACTTCACCCGTGCGTTTCTCTTCGGGCCAGTTTTCATCAAGAAAATCTCTGATTTCTTGACGGAACTCTTCGTTCTCTTTCGTGAATGCCAGATCCATTGCTATGTTCCCTTTTCACAATTTCTTTTAAAAACAGGCAATTGGAACAGGACGTGACACCTGTTCCAGATACCTACCTATCTATTCGTATATTTTTTCAATTCATCCCGCGCGATGACCATACGGTGCACTGCATCTGGACCATCAGCAAAACGAAGTGTTCTCACACCCGTATACATCTCTGCCAACGGTGTATCTTGTGAGATACCCAAGCCACCATGCATCTGCATTGCTTCATCAATAACTTTCAATGCCATACGCGGCGCTTGAACTTTAATCTGACTAATCCAAATACCAGCCGCTTTTGCATCTCCTTGATCCATCATCCAAGCCGCTTTCAGACAAAGCAAACGTGCTTGCTCGATAGAAATGCGTGCTTCGGCGATAATGTCATAATTGGCACCAAGCTTGTGCAATGGACGCCCAAATGCTTCACGAGATGTGGCGCGTTTACAAAGTAATTCAAGCGCACGTTCCGCTTGACCAATCGCACGCATACAATGGTGAATACGGCCCGGCCCTAAGCGACCTTGGCTGACTTCAAAACCACGGCCCCGGCCTAGCAAAAGCGCATCTTTAGGAACGCGAACATTTGTAAAGCGGATATGCATGTGGCCATGGGGTGCATCATCATGACCAAAGACCTGCATGGGCCTGATAATCTCAATGCCTTCATGGTCAGATGAAATTGCAAACATTGAATGACGTCCGTGACGGCCAGCACTATCATCTTCAGTTTTCGCCATGAGAATATAAACACTGCAACGCGGATCACCGGCACCTGACGCCCAGTGCTTCTCACCGTTTAAAACCCACTCATCACCATCAAGCTTTGCTTCAAATTGCAATGCTGTTGCATCTGAAGACGCAACATCTGGTTCTGTCATAAGATAGGCTGAACGAATATTGCCTTGAAGCAGATCAGAAAGCCAAGCATTTTTCTGCTCTTCATTGCCATAGCGTTCGAGAACTTCCATATTCCCAGTGTCTGGCGCTGAACAGTTAAAAGCTTCCGCTCCAAGCTGGGGAGACCAACCCATTTCTTCAGCTAGATAAGCGTATTCAACAGTAGATAGGCCATATCCTCGGTCTGATCCTGTTAGCCAGAAATTCCAGAGGCCACGTTCTTTAGGCTCCTTTTTAATCTCATCGAGAATTTCTTTCTGGCGCTCGGTATGTGCAAATCGACCACCTTCAGCTTTACCCACCTCATTATGAAATTCGACTTCCAAAGGAAGAACTTTTTCGCGAACAATTTCCCGCACCGCAGCGATAAGTGGTTTGACTTTTTCGCTTGGGCCTAAATCCATACTCGTCATTCTCGTTTCCCTTTTCCTATTATTATCGTCTCCAGCCATAGCGTTGGCTGCAGGACTTATCTTGTATTTTCAGCTATCAATTTGCGGACATAATTACCCAGATTTTTTGCCCCCAAACCAAAGACGGCATACCGCTCATTCGTCGTTTGTTTGTGGTAATAACGGTAATAAATTTGCTGCGCGATTCCAGCTAAACGGAACTGTCCATAGGCATAATAAAACAGATAATTATCAATCTTACGGCCTGATTTCTTAGCGTAATAATCGACGATTTCTTGACGTGTCATCATGCCTTCAACATCAGAAGGCTGACGTTTCAATGCTTGCAATTCCATCGGATCGTCTGCTTGAACCCAATATGCGAGGCTTGCGCCCAAATCCATCAATGGATCACCAAGCGCTGAAATTTCCCAATCAAGCACTGCGCGGATTTCATGGGGTTCTTTTTCATCCATGATCATATTATCGATCCGGAAATCACCATGCAAAATCGCACTGCCCGACTCTGTGGAAGGTCGGTTATCCTCTAACCATTGTCGCACATCTTCAAATGGATCTGCATCGGGTGTAAGCGCTTTTTCATAACGCTTATTCCATCCTAAAATTTGACGTTCAACATAGCCTTCAGATTTACCAAAATCTTCCAGCCCGACACTCTTGGGATCCACAGCGTGTAGCTCGATCAGCTTATCCCAAAAACGCTCACAGAAACTGCGCACTTCCTGAGGGCCCCAATTCCATTCTTTGGGAAAAGCATCCAGAACAAGTCGCCCCGGCACTTTTTCCATAACATAGAATTCAGCACCAATAATGGAGTCTTCGTGTGGCGCGTAATACAATACGTCTGGCACTTTAGGATATTCGGATTTAAGTGCTTTCATCACACTATATTCACGGATCATCGAATGACCCGATTTAGGCTTTGCCCCGCGCGGAGGACGCCGCAAAACCAAATCACGGTCAGGGTATCTAAGCATGAATGTTAGATTGGAAGCCCCGCTAGAAAACTGCGTCACCTGAGGCTGACCTTTCAGGCCCTCTATTTCTTGCTTTAGAACACCGTCAACGGCATCCACATCAAAAGCATCTTCTGCGCGAACTTCAGAACCTATGTTTTCAGCTGCTTGGCTCATAGCGGACCGCGCTGTGTCAAACCACCATCCACAACCAATGTGTGTCCTGTCACATAAGAAGATTCATCTGATGCAAGGTAGAGAATAGCTTCTGCCATATCCTCGGGTTGACCCACACGTTTCAGCGAGAAGTTTCTGTTCACAATGGCTTTGGTCGCTTCTTCATCTGCCATCAAAGCCGATGCAATCTTTGTCTGGGTTAGGCCCGGTGCCAAAGCATTCACGCGGATGCCGTCAGATCCAAGCTCCTGCGCAAATACTTGCGTCATGCTGATAATACCAGCTTTTGTCATTGAATAGACACCTTGCCCCATACCCGGTCTAAATCCGTTTACTGACGCCACATTGATAATCGACCCGCCACCAGATTTTTTCATCAAAGGAACAGCTTTCACTGTCAGATAATATGGGCCTTTCAGGTTCACATCGATTGTCTTGCTCCACGCATCCACAGGCGTTTCAATTGCAGGACCAAAATGCGGGTTCGTTGCGCCATTATTGACCAAAATATCCAGGCGCCCCTCCTCTTTTTCAATAGAAGCGATCACAGCGTCATGATGAGCTAATTCTCCAAGGTGGAGCGTCATTGCACGCGCCTTACCGCCGGCGGCAATAATCTTTTCGGCAACTTCAGTACAAGCATCTAGCTTACGGCTGGTTACGATAACCATCGCGCCTTGCTCTGCAAATGCTTTGGCCGTTTCTTCACCAATACCGCGACTAGCTCCCGCGATAAGTGCGACTTTTCCTGTTAAATCCTGCCGTGCCATTTTAAGCATCCTCCCTTATTTATTATTATCGAATGTATTTTGGCCTACATGGGCCTATTATTCTTTGCCATCAAACCGCGTCGTAGTTTGCGCATCCCACCCAACCAGCGGTCTGGTTCAGCGGCTTTGCCTTTGATATATTCGGCGACTTCTTCATGCGGAAACACAAAGAACTTCCCGTCGTCCAAGGCAGTTAAGGTCATCTCTGCGACAATTTTTGGCTCAACCACGCCGCCAACAGATAGAAGACTTTCTTTTGCATCTTCAATCATGCGCGTATTCACAGCTTGAGGGCAGACACAGGCCACTGATATCCCGTCATCACCATGCGCAACAGCCAGACTTTCCGCGAAGGCGACAGCCGCGTGCTTTGTCACTGTGTAGGACGTACATCCCAACTGAGCGAGTAAACCAGCAGCCGACGCAACGATAACAAAACTACCACCACCACGCTTGACCATATCAGGAACCACATGGCGAGCAGCATAAACCGACGCCATAACATTCACTTGCCAAGATTTTTCCCAAGACGAATTAGGAGCAGATGCTGCTCCAAAAAGCGGTCCATCAGAAGATCCTATACCAGCATTGGAAACATATATGTCGACTGGGCCAAGCTGTTTCGTCACTTCAGTGATGAAAGAAGCAACTTCACCCTCATCAGCAACATTCACACTCGCACCAAACCCGCCACAGGCTTTGCCAACGGCATCTGCTTCGGATTGGACAAGATCTGCAACAGCAACTTTTGCTCCAGCAGCATGAAGCGCTTCAGCGTAGGCTTTGCCTATTCCGCGACTTCCGCCCGTGACAATTGCAACTTTATTATGCCAATCCATACGCGCTCTCCTGCTAGAAGTTGATCAAAAACTGACAATCAGAACTATCAATTCAACACATTTATTCTACAGAGACACACCCAAAGTCAAATTTTTTTTAACAAACGTACTACTGAAAAATCTTATATCAGATATTTCCCATCTATCATGGCGGTTATATCCTCACAAAACTCCTGACGAACTCTCCCTAGGTCATGTGTCTGTACGCCAGTCGCCAGAATTCTAAGCTTTTTTCCAATAAAAAGGCCATAGATCAGATAAGCATCCATTGATCTTGCACCATAGCCTATCCTCTTCAGTAGGCGATCCCAAGCTAGATACTGATCAAGGCTCACATCCCGCATTACCGGCCCAAGCGCAGGATTTCGCTGAAAATCCATAAACACAGATAATTCGGCAAGATTGACAGATTTGAACTCCGTGACTTCGCGCATAAAAACTGCACTTGTCAGATCTGCAAGCTGATCAATCTTCAGGGCATCATAGTCTATCCCCGCCATTACATGTCTGTACCGCGCTTTTGCACGTGCAAAAATCTGTACTTGTGTTGCTTGCAATAGGCTTTCCAAATTTTTAAAATAATAAACTGGAGCAGTTGGAGCCAACCCTGCACGCGCCGCTATCGCTCGGTGTGTGACCCCTGAAACGCCATAATCTTCGATCAGCCCAATCGCAGCATCTAAAATTTTAGCACGAGTTGCTTGCGCTTTTTTCCCATCCTTCTCAAGTGATGGATCATCAAGTAATTGATTGTTATATTTCTTGTTTTTTATACATTCTGCAACATTATTATTCTTATCCAGAATGTTATAAATATCACCAGAGTTGAACCCAAATTGTTGAGCAAGAAAAATCTGTCCAATTGTCGAATCTAATGCTGAACGGATCAAAGACTCACTAAATTCGCCGGGAAATTCATTGGCAAGCTTCAACCAAATCGCTTCAAGCCCGTCAAACCATTCTATAGCTACAGACCTTAAATCATCATTGCGCGCCGCTTCGATCATTATTTCTTGCCAAGCAATGGTGGGGGTTCTGAATTTCTTTGCGACCCCAGCAGCAATGGAACGAACACAAAAATCTCGAAATGTGACCGCAAATTGCGGGTCCGATAATCTACGTTTTGGGACAGCTTTCATACTTTCAAGATTTTTCTTCGCAAGCACGTAAGACGCGTCCTTGATCATATCCATCTTGGTTTCATAATAATATGTTGTCGACGCTAACGAGACATTGGCCCGCTTAGCAACACTTCTATGCGTTGTACGTGACAATCCAAACTCGGCTATATCCAAGATGACAGCATCACGTAATTTACGACGCATTTTTGCAGATCGAGATATCGTTAACTGAGCTTTTTTTTCTTCTAACACAGACGAACTCCCGAGAATACAACTCTAAAAAACCCTTCTACAAAAACACATATTGAACATATGTACAAATTATGCCAGCCTGCGGGCTAACAAGAAGAGTATCAATAACTTTCCAAAACAAGGCACTATCAATACAGCCTTATCACCTTAGGGCAACATTGCGTGCAATGTGGTGGCGCACAAAATTTCCAAATAAAAACGCGCCATCATACACGCTGCGGGACAAAAAGAGGAAACGTCCAATGAAAGCACTCGTATCAAAAACACCCGGCGGTCCAGACTCGCTGGAGCTCGTTGAATTACCAAAACCAGACGCTGCTGCGAATGAATTAGTTGTGCGTATCCATGCTTGTGGCGTGAACTTTCCAGACTCTCTCGTCATCGAAGACAGATACCAATTTAAACCACCTCGCCCTTTTGCACCCGGCAGTGAAATCGCCGGTGTTGTTGAAAAAGTGGGAGAGAATACATCTGGCTGGGAAGTTGGTGACCGTGTCGTCGCAACAGTTCCCCATGGCGGATTTGCTGAATACATAAGTGTTCCAGAAAATCTGGCTTTTCCACTACCTGCTGACAAAGATTTCAATCAAGCATCTGCTCTATTGCTCGTGTATGGAACAACATATCATGCACTTGCAGACCGCGGAAACTTGAAACCAGGTGAAACGCTACTTGTTCTTGGCGCAGCTGGAGGTGTTGGCCTCGCCGCAATCGAACTGGGTAAAGCTATGGGTGCGCGTGTCGTAGCCGCTGTTTCCAGTGAAGATAAAGCGCAAGCCGCCAAAGATGCTGGCGCAGATGACACAATCGTTTACGCCCGCCAGCCATTTGATAAAGCGCAGTCCAAAGAACTCGCCAAGCAATTTAAAGATGTTCTTGGAAGCAATGGAGCAGACGTCATTTATGACCCTGTTGGCGGTGATTATTGTGAACCAGCTCTGCGTGCCTGCGCTTGGGAAGGGCGTTACCTCGTTATAGGTTTTGCTGCTGGTATTCCATCACCGCCTCTCAACCTTACGCTTTTAAAAGGGTGTGATATTCGCGGTGTTTTCTGGGGTGCCTTTACAGCACGCTCACCAGAAAAAAACCTAGCAAACGTCAATGAACTTATGCGCCTCTGGGGAGAAGGTAAGATCAACCCTAAAGTTGGCAAAACTTGGCCGCTGGAAAAGGGCGGCGATGCCATTCAATGGCTCGTAGACCGAAAGGCAATCGGTAAAGTCGTCGTAACAATCGACTAAACACCCGCACCAGATCCAACCCGAGGCCACATCATGACAACAATTCACGCACGCACATGCCACATTTGTGAAGCAAATTGCGGCATCCTTGTCGAACTTGATGAGCGTCGGGTTGTATCCATCAAAGGCAATCCCGATCACGTTTTGAGCGAGGGCTATATCTGCCCCAAGGCAACGGCTATTCCAGACATTCAAGACGATCCAGATAGGTTACATCACCCTCTCAAAAAGACTGAAAATGGCTGGGAAGAAATTGATTGGGACACAGCGTTCACTGAAATTGCAGAACGTTTTGCCAATATTGTATCAAGCGAAAAAATACCAGCTGTTTATCTAGGAAACCCCGGAACGCATGATTACAGCAAAACAACTCAGATAAGAAATTTCATAAAAAGCCTTGGTGTACGCGGCATATATTCGGCCTCCACCCTAGACCAGCTTCCGCACATGATCGCGCAAAGATGGGTCTATGGGCATAACGCCCTTTTCCCCGTTGCTGATATTGATCGCAGTCAATACATGCTGATCGTTGGCGGCAATCCATTGGCATCCAATGGCAGTTTGTGGACGGTGCCCAATGTAAAAAAACGTATTCAACGCATGCAAAAACGCGGCGGGAAGCTCGTGGTTATTGATCCCAGAAAAACCGAAACCGCGAAAATTTCCAATGAGCATCATTTTATCCGTCCGGGCAGTGATACCGCGTTTTTCCTTGGATTACTTCTAGCACTAGATAATGCAGACCTTGTGAACCCAGAAAGGCTAGCTCCAATGCTAGATAATGGCTGGGATAAAGCATGGGACGAAATCAGAAAATATGATCTAAACGTCCTCTCCAAACATTGCGGCGTAAGCGTTGAAACACTTAACGACATTGCAGCTGAGCTGGGCAGCGGCAAACCAGCGATTGTGTATGGCCGGATGGGTGTTTCGGTACAGACATTTGGCACGGTCAATCAATGGCTGATCCAATTGCTCAATATTGCGACTGGCAATCTCGACCGTGAAGGCGGCATGATGTTTGGTAAGCCCGCAATTGATCCAGTTGAAAATGCAGGCAATGGTTCCTACGGACGCTATAGCACACGCGTGAGCAACAGCCCTGAGGTCTTGGGTGAACTTCCGACCGTCGAACTCGCTCAGGAAATCACCACAAAAGGCGCAGGCCAAATTGGTGCCCTCTTCACAATTGCAGGTAATCCAGTCATCTCAGCCCCCGGTGGACGACAATTGGATGCCGCTTTAGAATCATTAGACATGCTGGTCTGTGTCGACATGTATGTTACAGAAACATCGCGACATGCCGATTATATATTGCCGCCATGTGGACCATTAGAAAACGACCATTATCCATTATTGCTCGCTCCAATGGCAGTCCGTAATTTTGCAGCTTACTCCCCCGCTCTTTTGCCTAGACAAGACGATGAACGCGAAGACTGGGAAATCGTTGCCGGCCTCTCTGCTGCAATCAGCACAGCAACAGGGAAAGAACCACCACCAATTATTACTCCAAGAGACGCATTGGCGGCCATGCTCAAAGCCTCTTCTTATGACCTTACTTTAGAGCAATTGGAAAACAGTCCCAACGGTGTTGATCTAGGTGCGCTCTATTCTCAACTTCCAGAGCGATTACAAACACCTGACAAGAAAATTCACTGCGCCCCTGAAGAATGCCTAACAGATTTGGAACGTTTCAAGCACGAACTTGTGACCACAAATATTCCAGACCTCACATTGATTGGCCGCAGGCACGTGCGCAGCAATAATAGCTGGCTGCACAATAGTCATCGCCTCCTTAAAGGACCAGATCGTTGTACTTTGATGATACATCCAGACGACGCTGTGAAATATGATGTGGAAACCGGCGATATGGTTCGCGTGCAAAACCATGTTGGAAGCGTAGAAATAATTGCCGAAGTCACAACCGATGTCATGCGCGGCGTGGTGTCAATTCCCCATGGTTACGGCCACGCACGAGAAGGCACTAAACTCTCTGTCGCCGGTGAAAAACCAGGTGTCTCAATCAACGACCTCACCGATCCAGCGACCAAAGACCCACTCTCCGGCAACGCCGTTTTGAACGGCGTCGAAGTGAGGATCTCAAAACTGGTGGCAAACTAGATCAGCGAGTGGCACTGGTTTGAGTTAATCCAAATCAGCTGCAGAGTGACGCTCCTTAAGCTGCTTGCTTTCTTCGCCCCATACGCGGTTTACACGGCGACCACGGATTACAGCCGGACGTTCGGAAATTTCTTTGGCCCAACGTTGAAGATTTTTATATTCATGCACTGACAAAAATTCAGCCGCTTCATATAAATGACCAAGGGCAAGCGCCCCATACCACGGCCAGATAGCGATATCTGCAATCGTATATTCATCACCCGCAATAAATTTGCTTTTCTCAAGCGCCTTATCCAGAACATCCAGCTCTCGTTTCACTTCCATAGAAAAACGATTGATCGGATATTCAAATTTCTCGGGTGCATATGCGTAAAAATGCCCGAATCCGCCGCCCAAATAAGGCGCAGACCCCATTTGCCAAAACAGCCAATTCATGACTTCCGTGCGTTTTGCACCGTCTTTTGGTAAAAACTCACCAAATTTTTCGGCTAGATGCACCAGAATAGAACCAGATTCAAAAACGCGAACTGGCTCTACACCGCTGCGATCCATCAAAGCTGGGATTTTCGAATTTGGATTCACCTCAACAAAACCAGATGAGAATTGGTCACCCTCGGAAATATCAATGATCCAACCATCATATTCCGCACCTTTATGGCCAAGCGCTAGAAGCTCTTCAAACATCACAGTCACTTTCACACCATTAGGCGTTGCTAATGAATATAATTGAAAAGGATGCTGACCGATGGGCAGTTCTTTTTCGTGTGTCGCTCCAGAAATTGGACGATTTATATTCGCAAATTTTCCGCCATTACCCTGTTCCCAAGTCCAAACGGCAGGTGGTGTATATGTTTGCTTGTCTGTCATGAGCATATGTCCATTGGTGAAATTCTATAAGTGTTTGGCCATCCGAGGATTTAGAAACCGAGGAATTGTATGCACTATACTTATGTCCATTGCTCAGCTTTACAAATGATAAGCCGAAATTTCATCTCCAAATCACACAAAAGTGAGCCTCCCCTACGGAAGGCTCACTCTTATTTTTATTCTCATTCCACAGCTTAGTTGAATGGCTCTGCTTCAAAATCAAAGAAGACAAAATCAGCTTCTTTTCCATTGGTGAACTCAAGCAATCCATCCGTCGGAATTGCTAGACCGTCACCTTGCTGCAAACGCATACCATTCACTTCAACTTCACCCAGCGCAACTTGAACCCAAGCTTTATGCCCGTCTGAAATTTCAAACTGAACTGACTGATCTCCATCAAGATTAGCCGCATAAACATCAGCATTTGCTTTCATCTGAATAGAACCATGACGGCCATCCTTTGAAAGAAACAGTTTCAATTTACCGTCCTTATCTTCTTTCGTTAGGTCTAGGGTTTCATATCGAGGCTGGCCACCGTCTTCATATGCTGTCCTTGTGCGCCAAAGCACCTTGAAGAACATATGAGAAAATTTCTGCATTCTGATGCGGATGCTCTCCAAATCCTTTTCCACCTTCAATATAGTCATCATTGATCACGCGAAGGGATTCAAAATGCATGTGGGCACGATCAAAATAGCTTCCAAAGCTAAAGGAATGAGCTGAACGCAACCAGCCCATATTTACATGTCCGCGTTCGGCTGCCGGACGTAATGTAAAAGCATCTTGAGGAATAAGATTTAGAGTACTCATCACAATTTTCCTTTTTAAATCTGTTTAATTGACGCCATTGCTGCTGCAATTTTTTCTTCCGCCTGCTGGCCCATTGCGTCCGCAATTATAAACGTAACGTCTGTTATGCCGATAAAGCCCAGAATGTGACGCACATATGGTGTGACAAAATCAATCTCACTTCCCGACGGTGTACCACCTGAAGCCAATGCAATAATAGCACGCTTGCCTTCCATCAGTCCGACAGGCCCTGTTTCTGTGTATTTGAATGTCACGCCCGCACGTCCAATCAAATCGACCCATGCTTTGAAAGTTGCTGGAACACCAAAATTGTAAGTCGGAATTCCGATAACAAGCGTATCTGCATTCTTAATTTCGTTCACCAACTGATCAGACTGAGCCAAAGTTGAAGCCTGAGCATCTGTTCTCATCTCTGGCGGAGTAAAGTTTGCGCCAACCCAATCCTCATTGATAAATGGTAGGCCTTTTGACACATCTCTCTTCTCAACTTGTACAGCTTTTTCAGCTGACAAATGTTCAATAATCGCATCGACCAATCCACGTGATACAGAGTCAGATACACGTGCGCTCGTATCAATACGAAGAATTTTGTTTAGATTTTCCATCATGTCTTCCTTTGCTAAATTTCCTACAAAGTCAGATAGACTGTCCACCCATATAGTATTAGTGTGCAATTTAAGATATTATTGTTCTGGAAAACGAAACAATGAACAGGTATGAAGATATTGAAGCTTTTGTTCGAACGATTGAATCAGGTTCATTTACTGCTGCTGCTAAACAATTAGGACTTGCCAAATCCGCGATCAGTCGACGCATTCAAGACTTAGAAGCACGCCTAGATACACAATTAATTATTCGCACAACGCGTAAAATCACGCTGACGGAACAAGGTCACACTCTGTTTGAGCGAGCTAAAATCTTGCTACATGACTGGCAAGAAGCGGAAGCCTCTATTACTTCTAATCAGGCAGCGTTAGCAGGCACTATCCGAGTCACAGCCCCTCTTACCTTTGGTGTAAACCATCTTAGCGCAGCCTTTATTGAGTTTCTCGATGCTAATCCCAATATCGAACTCGACATTGATTTTAGTGATCGCAAAGTTGATCTCGTGTCTGAAGGCATGGATCTCGCCATTCGGATCGGCCAATTGCCAGATTCAAGTCTAATTGCGCGCAAGCTTGCACCTATTCGCGCTATCGCTGCAGCAAGTCCTGAATACCTAGCCCAAAATGGTACACCGCGTACACCTGAAGATTTGCAGAAGCTAAACGAGCTGCGCTATGGCCTCAAAGACGTCAGAAGCTGGAAATATACAGCACCCGATGGTTCGGTAGGAGAAATTGAAATGCCATCTGTCCTGAAGTCTACAAATGGAGACTTTTTAAAAGATGCTGCAATAGCAGGAAAAGGCATTGTCATCGAACCAAGCTTTATACTTTGCCAAGCTCTAAAAGACGGACGTCTCGTACAAATACTTCCCGACTATAAATGGCCAGAAATTGGTGCATACGCCATATACCCACCAACACGCCATCTATCGGCCCGCGTACGAAAACTAGTTGACCATCTTGCAAAACATTGCGGCGGAGAAGACCCATATTGGGAGAAAATTTAGCCAAACAGACACTATGATAGAATTTAATTCTCCCTTAGCTTGGTATACCGATCCCAATAGACAACAAAACAAGACACATTCTTCCCTTGCCAGTCATACAGGTAAATTTATGAAAATTCTAAGCGCGCTCTCGGTCTGTTTCGCATTCTTTATCTCCTCGCCCAGCTTGGCTCAGGAAGCCACATCCAAAACATTACTTATAAATGCTGACCTTATTGATGTCGTAAAAGGCAAACTCGTAAAAAATCAAGCTATCGCAATCGAAAACAGAAAGATCACTTTTGTTGGCAATGCATCCAAAGCACCTGATGGAGATTGGGAAACCCTAGATATGGCCGGCGCTACATTATTGCCCGGTTTATCTGACAGCCACGTTCACCTCACATCCAACGCTTCTGATCATGGCTACAGAAGACTGACTATCTCAACACCTAGAGCTGCAATTAATGGTGTGGCGAATGCCAAAAAGACCCTGCTAGCAGGGTTCACAAGTGTTAGAAACTTAGGTGCCCCCGGATATGCAGATATCGCATTAAAAGACTCGATCGAAGACGGTATAGTAATTGGGCCACGTATCATCGCATCTGGCCCCTCTCTGGGAATTACTGGCGGCCATTGCGATTCCAATTTGTTACCTTTTGAATATCAGAACAAAGCTGAAGGTGTGGCTGATGGACCTTGGGCTGTCCGCGCCAAAGTGCGCCAAAACAACAAATACGGTGCCCAAGTCATCAAATTTTGCGGTACAGGCGGTGTCTTATCCAAAGGCACTAAACTTGGTGCACAGCAATTCACCTTTGAAGAAATGGCAGCCATTGTTGATGAAGCACACCTATTGGGCTTGAAAGTTGCCGTCCATGCTCATGGCTCTGATGGCATCGCAACGGCCCTAAAAGCTGGCGTCGACTCCGTTGAACATGCAAGCATGATCACGGATGAAGATATTCAAGTCGCGATAGAACAAGGCACATATCTTTCCATGGATATCTATGTGTCCGACTTTATCCTATCTGAAGGAGAAGCCGCCGGCATTCTTGAAGAATCTTTAGAAAAAGAACGTAAAGTTGGACGCCTTCAAAGAGAACGTTTTCAAGCAGCCGTTAAAGCAGGTGCCAAAATGGCATTTGGTACAGATGGCGGTGTCTATTCACACGGTTTAAATGCACGCCAATTTGCAAAAATGGTTGAATGGGGAATGACACCCATGCAAGCCATCCAAGCATCTACGATTGGCAATGCGACACTCTTTGGAACTGAGACCAACACTGGCTCAATAGAGGTTGGAAAATTCGCAGATATCGTTGCGGTGTCAGCAAACCCGCTAACAGATGTTAGCGAGCTGGAAGACATCGACTTCGTGATGAAAGACGGTGTGGTCTACAAGAACACCATCACGCAATAACTAAAACGCCCCTTCAAAGTGATACTCTGAAGGGGCATGATAGCTATCTCAATGCGTCGCTAGTTTCGTCTA
Source organism: Hirschia sp. (assembly GCF_058892565.1). Classification (NCBI taxonomy): domain Bacteria; kingdom Pseudomonadati; phylum Pseudomonadota; class Alphaproteobacteria; order Hyphomonadales; family Hyphomonadaceae; genus Hirschia; species Hirschia sp. The sequence continues at coordinate 118,135 of NZ_JBZXVU010000033.1, forward strand.
AAAGGGATTGCTACCTATCAATTGTTCTGGGACCAAATCCAAACAAGTTTGATCCAGATCCGCCACAAGATGAAATTGCGTGACCGCTTTTGGTAATTCATAGCGGAAGAAATACCGGCAAGCTGCTATTTTACCCTGATAGAAAGCGACATCATCTCCCTCAGCCGTCTTCAATGCACTTACGGACACCTGAGCCTGACGCAACCATAACCACGCCACAACAACATGCCCGAAAGCGTCCAGATATATCGTGGCGTTCGCTAATTGAATATTCTGATTTTCACAAGCTTTTACTGTTTTTGTTGTGTCCAACAGCGTTTCAACTGCACCAGTTAATGCAGTAGCATACTCTTTTAGCGAAGTTTCATCAGCGACCTCTGCTAACGTTTTTTGCACCTCAGCCATAAGCAGATTTAGCGCTGCCCCGTCATGCATAGAGACTTTTCGACCCAGCAAATCAAGGCCATGTATCGCATGCGTACCTTCATGAATATGGTTCAAACGATTATCGCGATAATACCGCTCAACAGGGAATTCACGCGTATAACCATATCCTCCAAGGATTTGAATTGCGTGCTTATTTGCTTCTAAACAAAATTCTGACGGCCAAGATTTTGCCAAGGGTGTCAAAATTTCCAACAATAAAGCCAAACGCATCTGCTCGTTTTTGTCGTCAGTCAATTTTTGCTGTTCAACAAGGTCCATACAATAAAAAAGCAATGCTGAAGCACCCTCGACCGCCGCCTTTTGCGCCATGAGCAACCGCTTGATATCGGTGTGCTCAATGATAGGAATTTGAGGTTTTGTCGGATCTTTATCTTGAGGGTGGCGACCTTGCGAGCGCTCACCAGCATATTTTAATGAATATAGAAATCCAGTTAATGCACTCATGACCGAGCCTTGCCCAACACCAATGCGCGCTTCATTCATCATATGAAACATGGATTTCAAGCCTTCATGCGGCTTCCCCACAAGATACCCATGACAATCGCCATTTTCACCAAAATTCAAAAGGCAATTTGTCGTGCCGCGATGTCCCATTTTATGATTGAGACCCGCCAATGAAATATCATTCTTAGGCCCAAGACTTCCATCATCATTCACCCGATATTTTGGTACGATAAAAAGAGAAATTCCCCGCACACCCGGAGGGCCACCTGGAATTTTAGCCAGCACCATTTCAACAATATTTTCTGCAAGCTCGTGATCTCCACCCGAAATCCACATTTTCGAGCCTTCAATCAGATAATGCCCCTCATCTGTCGGCGTTGCTTTTGTACGGATATCAGACAGTGAAGAACCCGCTTGAGGTTCAGATAGACACATTGTACCAAACCAGCGACCTTCTAGCATTGGACCAAGATATTTGTCTTTCTGTTCCTGACTACCCACTGCATTCAGCATATTGGCAGCACCAATCGTCAAAAATGCATACGAGTTTATCCCCGGATTAGCCGCTGAGAAAAAACCAGCCAATGCAAAATTCACAATCCCGGGTAATTGTGCCCCGCCGACATCCTCATCAAAGCTTGCGCCGAAGAAGCCAGCATCCGCAAAAGCTTTTAGCGCCTCTCCTACTTCGGGCATGATGGATACTTTTTCGCCGTCAAATGTTGGCTCATTCGCATCCAGCTCACTTGCACATGTGAGATACTTATCTTCAGCAATCGCTTGCGCAGTATCCAAAATAGCTGAAATTGCTTCTCGGTCGTATGCTTCATAGCGATCCGTTTGAAGCATTTGGTCGAGATCCAGCAGCTCATACATCAAGAAATCTATATCGCGACGATTTGTAATCAATGACATTAATCAACTTCCTTTGAATGCAGAGAATGGAGACAAATAGCACCATTTTTTAACAATGGTACTAAAATTTATTCCCTGATCAATCCTACCCTAAGGGCAATTTTGAAAAGAAAGTGAAAGCTCATACATCCACCCGATTTAACCAGTTTCCCCTCACCTTGCGGCATTATTGACAGGCATTTTCAGTTCGCCTACCCAAGAATGAATAGAGGGACACAATTATGAGCGAATTTATAGTCGTCACCCAGAACGAGATGGTCACAACTTTGACTATCACACGCCAAGATAAGAAAAATGCGATCACCAAAGGCATGTATAGTGCTATGGCTGATGCGATTTTGGCATATGGCGAAGATAAAACTTCACGCGCTTTTGTCATCACAGGTGCTGGCGACATGTTCACCTCTGGAAATGACATTTCAGACTTCACAACAGATTTGGTCGGCAGCGAAAAACCGCCAGTGGTACGCTTTCTAGACGCACTTCGTGAATGCCCAA
>NZ_JBZXVU010000034.1:0-49833 GCF_058892565.1 Hirschia sp.
GACGCACTTCGTGAATGCCCAAAGCCCATTATCGCCGCAGTCAATGCACACGCGATTGGCATTGGACTCACAATGCTACTTCATTGTGACCTCGTTTACGCACATGAAAGCGCTACTTTTGGCGCACCATTTGTAAAGCTGGGCGTTGTGCCTGAAGCAGCGTCATCCATGCTTTTACCTGAAGCAGTCGGTATGGCAGTTGCCAACGACATTTTGCTAGCAGGCAGAACATTAAACGCTCAAGAAGCGCTCGACTTTGGGCTAATATCGCGCGTCTTCAGCGATGCTGATTTCAAGCCATCAATAGAGGCCCTCGCGCACAGCATTGCAGGTTCAGCCCCTGAATCTATGCGCAAATCCAAGGATTTGATCCGCAATTATCGTGGTAATATGACAGACCACATGAATGCTGAATTCTCTGATTTTGCCGACCAGTTAAAATCACCCGAATTTGCCGAAAGCATCGCGGCTAAAATGCAAAAACGTAAGCCTGTTTATAAATAGGTCTTCGTATCAGAGGGCAGATACGCTGCCCTCATCACTTATCTAGAACCGCGTAAATTCGTAATCGCGCGGCCAATACCATCCACTGTCAGCGGATACATGCGATTATCAATGATTTCTCTAATCATTTGATTAGATTGCGTATAATTCCAATGCTCTTCACGCTCTGGATTAATCCAAGAGAATTTAGAATACACATCAACAAGCCTTTGCAACCAAACAGCTCCCGGCTCTTCATTCATATATTCAGATGCGCCGCCCGGCATAGCAATTTCATAAGGTGACATCGCAGCATCACCCACAACAATCACTTTGTAGTCATGCGGGTATGTGTGAAGTATATCCCACGTATTCAGCTTCTCAGTCCAACGACGTGAATTGTCCTTCCACACATAGTCATAGAGACAATTATGGAAGTAGAAATATTCCATATGCTTGAACTCAGCACGCGCCGCTGAAAACAGCTCTTCAACAAGTTTCACATATGGGTCCATTGACCCACCAACATCAAAAAAGATCAACACTTTCACAACATTGCGGCGCTCTGGACGCATCTTGATATCCAGATATCCAGACCGCGCCGTTGAATCGATTGTATTCTTTAGATCAAACTCTTCATCTGCTCCTGAACGTGCAAAATGACGAAGCTTACGCAAAGCCATTTTTAGATTCCGCGTTCCAAGCTCAACGCTGTCATCAAGATCTTTAAACTCACGTTTATCCCAGACTTTAACAGCCTTTTTATGACGGCTTTTGTCTTGTCCAATGCGGATGCCTTCAGGATTATAGCCATTAGCACCAAAAGGAGATGTCCCGCCCGTTCCAATCCATTTATTGCCGCCTTCATGGCGCTCTTTTTGCTCTTCAAGTCGCTTTTTCAACGTCTCCATCAGCTTGTCCCAACCACCAAGCGCCTCTATCTGCGCTTTCTCTTCTTCGGTCAGGAATTTTTCGGTCAGTTTACGCAGCCATTCCTCTGGAATGTCTTTTTCTAAACCTTCCGAAACACTCTCTAATCCTTTGAAAACATGCCCGAAAACTTGATCGAATTTATCTAAATTACGTTCATCTTTCACCAAACTAGCGCGAGAAAGATAATAGAAATTCTCTACCTTTTTTTCAGCAAGATCAGCATCCATGACCTCCAGAAACATAAGGTATTCTTTGACAGATACAGGAATGCCCGCCGATTTTAATTCATAGAAAAATTTTGTGAACATAGCGGATAAATCCAGCCAATCTATAAAAGCCTAGCGTTCTCTGCGCGCCATAAATGCCAAACGCTCAAACAAGTGAATGTCCTGCTCATTCTTTAGCAAAGCACCATGCAAAGGCGGAATCGCTGTGCGTGCATCATTCGTCCGTAAAGTCTCCGGATCTATATCCTCAGACATCAATAATTTCAGCCAGTCGATCAATTCCGATGTAGATGGTTTCTTTTTCAGACCCGGCACTTCTCGCATATCATAAAAAGTGCTCAAAGCGTTCGCGACAAGACGTTTTTGAATCTCAGGAAAATGGACATCCACAATGGCTTTCATGGTGTCTGCATCTGGAAATTTGATGAAGTGAAAGAAACAGCGACGCAAAAACGCATCCGGTAGTTCTTTTTCATTATTAGAGGTGATGATCACCAAAGGCCGTTTTTCGGCTTTTATAGTCTCTCCAGTTTCGTACACAAAAAACTCCATACGATCGAGTTCTTGAAGTAAGTCATTTGGAAACTCAATGTCGGCTTTATCAATTTCGTCAATCAGCAGGATTGGCTGGTCATCCGCAACAAATGCTTCCCATAATTTTCCGCGTTTAATGTAATTGCTAACGTCAGCGACTTTTGGATCACCCAACTGAGAATCTCTAAGCCGAGAGACTGCATCATACTCATACAGCCCCTGCTGGGCCTTTGTTGTGGATTTAATGTGCCATTCAATAAGCGGGCGACCAAGAGCTTGCGCCACTTCATGCGCCAACACAGTTTTACCTGTCCCCGGCTCACCTTTAATCAAGAGAGGTCGTTCCAGAGCAATCGCTGCATTCACAGCAACCTGCAGATCTTCAGTCGCGACATAGGTTTCAGATCCGGAAAATTTCATCGTCTCATCTCTTTTCGTATTTAATGCACTTAACATTAGATACGGCATAAACCCACGACATCAAGATCTAACGTCGGGGCATGCATGCGCACTATTTTTGTGTTTTGATATTATCATGAAACACTCACTAGATGCTGCTGACATATTTTTGTTGGTCACAAGGTATATAAAAGTCAGCATGAGACTGGCGCAACAAACTATGAGGAAGACACGTGTTCACAAACACTCACCCACAAAACACCTCAAAAGATGCAGATCTCGCTAAAAAATTTACAGCAGTTCGGGAACGCACAGTCTCGATGTGCAAAACGCTATCCGACGCAGATGCGACAGCTCAATCCATGCCAGATGCAAGTCCAGCCAAATGGCATTTAGCGCATACTAGCTGGTTTTTTGAAGAATTTATCATCGCCCCAGAATTAGATGAAAGCGCCAGATTTAATCCTGCTTACGCCTATCTCTTCAACTCCTATTATGATGCGGTTGGGCCGCGCCATTTGCGCAATAAACGCGGCTTGCTCACCCGCCCGAGCCTAGAAGAAATTTATGCTTATCGTAATCATGTAAACACGCATATGCATGCCTTAATCCAACAGGGTAAAGTTCCACTCGATATTCTGGAATTGGGCATAGCCCATGAAGAACAGCATCAGGAACTTTTCTTAACTGATATCCTGCATCTCTTTGCCCAAAATCCGCTAAAGCCAGCCTTTACAGAATTTCCCGCGCAGCCGGACACAAGCGCAGCAACCACTCCCCCACTTTCTTGGACACAATTTGAACCTGCTACACCGCAGATAGGACATACAGGAGATGGTTTTGCATTCGATTGTGAAACACCCCTCCACCCAGCTCTGACGCCAGCATTCAAACTCGCAAATCGTAATGTCACCAATGCTGAATGGATCAATTTTATAGAAGCGGGTGGATATGAAAATTCCAAATATTGGCTGTCTGACGGGTTTGCCACCAAGACACAAAATGAGTGGCACGCTCCTCTTTATTGGGAAAAAAAAGACAATGCATGGTGGACAATGACTCTTTGCGGCTTTGCGCCGGTCGAACTTGATGCCCCCGTGTGTCATATCAGTTTTTACGAAGCAGATGCATATGCCTGTTGGGCAGGTGCTCGCCTCCCCACAGAAGCAGAATGGGAACATGCTGCTAAACAAACGGGCGCAACAATTCCATCCTCATCTCCGCCACTAAAACCCCTGGCACAAACCGGTGATACACTTACGGGCATGTTTGAAAATGTCTGGGAATGGACTGCCAGTGCCTTCCTGCCCTATCCGGGGTTTCAAATAAATGACGGCGCTATTGGCGAATACAATGGCAAATTTATGAGCGGGCAAATGGTATTACGAGGCGGCTCTTGTGGAACTTCACCCGCACACACACGTTCCACTTATCGAAACTTTTTTCACCCTGATAAACGTTGGCAATTTTCCGGCCTTCGGCTCGCAAAGGATATCACCTAATGCAAGACCTCATGACTCGCCCCGATTGTGAATTTCTATCCGATGTTATCTCAGGCTTGTCCTCAGCTCAAAAACGCTTGCCATGCAAATATTTCTACGATGAAAAAGGCTCTGACCTTTTTGAACAGATCACAAATCTTGATGAATACTACCCGACACGCACCGAACTAAAACTTCTAAAAGAATGCGCGCCGGAATTCTCAGCTCATATTCCCCAAAATGTACGCGTGGTGGAATATGGTGCAGGCGCTCTACGCAAAATCCGTATTTTACTTGATGCGCTTGAAACACCATCTGGATTTGTACCCATTGATGTCTCCGAAACATTTTTGCTCAACGCGTCCAAACGCTTGCAAACAGCATATCCAGAATTAGAGGTTTCGCCCGTGACTGGAAACTTCCTCGACCCAGAACTAAACATCCCCTCAAGCGATGACCCATCTCTTGGTTTTTTTCCCGGCTCCACACTTGGAAATCTAAATGATAGAGAGATAAACACCTTCCTCTCAAAAGCCCGCCAAGACTTATCCGAGAATGGTCAATTCCTGCTTGGTGTAGATGTAAACCAAAATCCTGAAACGCTAATTCCTGCCTATAATGATGCAGATCAAATCACGGCGGAGTTCAACAAAAACCTGCTCGCTCGCATCAATAATGATCTAGATGCGGATTTTGATCTCAGCGCTTTTTATCATGACGCCCGTTGGAATGACGCAACTGACACGATTGAAATGCACCTCGTGAGTAAAGAAAACCAAACCGTTACGATAGATGAGCAAACTTTTGAATTTCTCGCTGGTGAAACCATCCACACAGAAAATTCACGTAAGTTTTCAGTTTCGAAAATTGATCAACTTGCCCAAAACGCGGGCTGGAACATCCAGCATGTATGGACATCACCCAGCCCCAGCATGGCTCTGTTTTTACTTAATTAAACCAGCTTCATTACCCAAGATAATGGCAAATTCCTCATTAGAAATCCCATTGGTGCCCAAGGCCAAGCGGGAACGCAGGCTTTCTCTTTCTTGGCCTCAATAGCTTTGACGAGAAGATCACACCCCTTATCATTCGAGACAATATAAGGCGTTTTCCCCTTAGGTGCCTGCGCTGTCATCTCGCTCTCAATATAGCCGGGGAATATCGTGGAAACTGTAATTTTTGGCTTTCGCAACATATCCGCCCGCATACATTCAGCTAAATGCGCAACCGCAGCTTTACTTGTGGAATAACAAGCAATTGAGCTTCTCAAACCACGCATCGCGCTCATAGAAGAAATGATGACGAGATGCCCTTCTCCTTGCTCACGAAATATCTGCATACTCGCTTCTGATTGAGCCAGAGCAGCAATAAGGTTTGTTTCCAGCACAGCTTTGTTTTTCTGAAAGCCGCCCTTCCCGATAGGTGCTCCCGAACCAATACCTGCATTGATGATGATACGATCAATTTTGCCAAACCGCGTTTTGAAATCTTCAAAAACGGTGAACACAGCATCATGATCATTCACATCTAAAGGTGCCAATTCAACGCGAGCCAAAGGCGCAGCAGATAAAATCTCAAATTTCAATTCTTCTAGTTTTTCAATACGCCGCGCACACAAAGCCAGATCATAACCTTTCTTTGCAAAGCGAACAGCCATACCTGCCCCCAGACCGGAACTTGCACCTGTTATAACAATAACTGGACGACGATCTGCTTTATCAGCGATGGGTGATGAGTTTGGCATCTTCTGCCTCCAAATGGTGATGTTGATTAAAAGCAATCATATGTGTGCGATTGGATGAGACCGAGATCGTGGTGACACTTGCATTATGAAGCACGCGCTCAACCTGACGTGTGGTTGCTTCGCTTAAGTCCATAACTTCTTGAACAACGGCGCTGATCGGACCGCCAGATGAAAACACAAACGCTGTTCCATCTTTTGGAAGCGAATTGGCTAGATCATGAATGGCGCTGCGAATACGCAATCGAAAATCAGATCTGCTTTCATTGTAGTCTTGATCATTTTCGCCATCTGCCCAGCGTTGAACAGCTGCATCATATATGGCCTGGAATTCAAGGTTTGGATTCTTGGATTTGGCAACGAAATCGCCAATAGCCTGCGAGGAGTCAAACTCAGGTCGCATCGCGCCAATGATATTTAAATAATCAAATTCATTCCATCTTGGATCTTGCTCATATGCCACTCCAGCGGCAAATCCCTCAGCGGTCTGACGATGACGCTTTAACGTGCCACTATAGAGTCTCCCTGCCCCCTCGCGCCACATTGCCTTTCCTAAGACCTTCGATTGTAAATGCCCGATTTCAGACAGATTATCGTAATCTTTAGCCCCAAAAGAAGCCTGTCCATGGCGGACGAAATGAAGTCTTGGCATCTTAATGCACTACCTTTTTGTCATCACAATTGTGATCTTTTAATTAGCTTTCAGGGCGAGCCATACGTTCAGCTATTTGCGCAACCTGTCCCCGCAGCATATTTAGGAAATCTGCAAAAGGCATTGATTGCTTTGCTTTTAATGCTTGTTCCGCTTCTGGATGCGTAAAAATGTGTGACGTATTCTTCCGAATGCCGTCAGCAATTTTTTCTGCAATTTCATCTGCGCCTATGCGTGCGCGCTCAACCAAACGCTTCGTCATTTGCTCCGATTCTGCACTACTTGAGCGCATATTCTTTGCCAGATCCGTTCTAAAAAAAGCAGGACATACAACTTGAACACCGACATTATACTTTTCAAACTCCAGCATAAGCGTTTCAGACATTGCAATAACGGCTGCTTTAGTCGCGTTATATGCCGCAGCATCAGGCATATAAAGATAACCCGCCATTGACGCGACATTGACAAAACGTCCAGAGCCTTGGGCTTTGAATAATGGCAGGAAAGCTTTGGTGGATCTCACAATTCCCAAAATATTGATATCGATAATCCATTGCCAGTCTTCAATAGACACCTTCTCAATGGGCCCCATTTGCGCCACACCAGCATTGTTCACAACCAGATCAACGCCGCTCCAATTGTCAGATAACCATTGTGCTGCATCTTCCAAATCGTTGGAAGTACACACATCACAATGCAGATAAGCAGCTTCGGCCCCTATATTTTTCAGCTCTGCAAGAGTTGCTTCACCGGCTTTGTCATCAATATCGGCAATGCAGACTTTCACCCCCTGTTTGGCGTAATTTAGCGCAAGTGCTTTGCCTAAACCAGCAGCTCCACCCGTTATAAATACACGATCTATTTTACGCATCTTCCGCCCCTATTTTGAATAATAGGCCCGTCCTACCAACGATACTGAGCCAGATTTTATTATATTCTGCACCATCTCCACACATCATTTAACGTGCGGGTCCATTTATGGATTTACGAACGAAACTAGCGCAAATCTTTTCGCAAAACCTTGCCTACAGGTGATTTTGGCAAAACGTCGATAAACTCTATGTGTTTAGGGCGCTTGTATCCGGTCAACTCATCGCGGCAGTATTGACGAATATCCTCTTCAACCAGATCCGAATGTGACTTCACAACAAACACTTTAACGGCTTCGCCAGTCTGTTCATCAGGCACACCAATAGCAGCTGCTTCTGCAACGCCCTCTAAGCTGGCGAGTACATTTTCAATTTCATTACAATAAACATTGAAACCAGAGACAAGGATCATGTCTTTTTTCCGGTCAATAATTCTTACATACCCTTGCTCGTCAAATCGACCGATATCACCGGTGGCAAAATACCCATTCTCACAAAAAGATTCTTTAGTGGCTTCAGGTCTATTCCAATAGCCCGCCATAACATTGGGACCTTTTATCCACATCTCACCATCTTCACCAATTGGCACTTCATTGCCGTTATCATCTCGAATGGAGATGAGAATAGATGGCGCAGGTAAACCAACTGAACCTGTAAATTCAGACTGCGGATAAGGCGTACATGTCCCCGCTCCGGTTGTTTCAGTCATGCCCCATCCCTCAAGAATGGGTTCACCCGTCAATTCTTTCCATTTTTCAGCAGTATTTCTATGCGTTGCTGTTCCGCCAGCGATAAAAACTCTCGATTTAGAAAAATCAACACTGCCAATATCTTTGTGACTAAGAAGGCCCGCATATAATGTGTTTAATCCCATCATCATATTGAATGGGGATTTGGCCATCACTTTTACCATAGAATCTTGATCACGCGGATTGGGAATAAACACTGAGCGCGCGCCCATAAATAATCCAAGTGATACAATATAGAGCGTAAACACATGATATAATGGCAAAGGTATCAAAAACTTTGGCACATCAATTTTGGGTTCAATATTGAGTGCAAGATCGACCCAAGCACCCGAACATTTCGCAGCAGCTAAAAGATTTTTCTGCTGAAGAATTGCGCCTTTTGAAACGCCTGTTGTCCCGCCAGTATATTGCAGAACTGCCACATCATCTTGATGATGTGTTTGCGGCTTCCATTGAAGAGATGCTCCGCGCTGGAGGAAGTCTTTATATTTCTGTGCCGCTGGAATATCAGATGGCAAAACACTCTTCTTCACATGGCGTTGAACAAAATTTGCCAAATGCCCTTTAACGCCGCCAATTGTATCACCGATTGTCGTAACAATCGTATGCTTCACAGGTGTTTTGGAAATCACTTCTTTTAGGGTTGTCGCAAAGTCTTCAAGTATAAAAACAACTTCTGCACCACTATCATTTAACTGATGCTCTAATTCGCGCGGCGTATAGAGCGGATTTACACTCACCGCAATCAATCCCGCCCTAAACACACCAAGCAAAGTCACAAGATATTGCGGGATAGTCGGCATCATAATCGCAACACGTGCGCCGTCATCCAACTTCATAGCTTGAAGAGATGCCGCAATCTGCGCCGATTCTTTATCTAATCGAGCATAACTCCAAACAGCACCAAGGCATTCAATCGCTTCACGATCAGCGAATTTTTTCATGCATTCATTGATGACTTCAATAAATGTATCATCACCCAGATCAATCGACGTGGGGATGCTATCAGGATAATTTTTTGTCCAAAATGGTGCTTGCGCACTTGTGTCGCTTGGCATTGTTTCTTCCCCGTAAACTGCTCGTATGAGCTAAGTCAGTCTATCTCTTCGGATGATCTGACATACATAGTGTATCACCTTCTCCCTTCATGATTGATGAATCAAGTGATATATATTAAACCAACACTATGAATAAAATTCACAACAGAACAGACAGACTCGATTTAAATCTGCTCAAAGTCTTTGAAGCGGTTTATCGAGAACAAAATCTAACCCGTGCGGCCAACCTCTTATCGCTCAGCCCCTCCGCCGTCAGTCATGCCTTGCGCCGCCTAAGAGCCCACCTTAACGATCCCCTCTTCGTCAAAGAGGGACGCATCATGCGACCCACGCCTGTGTGCGCCCGTATGGCACCAGATTTACTCGATGAGATAGACCGGCTGCGCGCCCTTCTGCAAAGCTGGGGAAAATTTGACCCAGCTCAAAGCAAAATCGTTTTCACCATCGGAATGCCCGATGCCATGGAAATTGTTTTCTTTCCTGAATTTGTCGAAAAAATCCGGCAATTGGCTCCAAATGTACGCATTATCAGCGCCAGATATGATCGCAATGAGATGGTCGCCTCTCTATCAGGCCATACACTCGATATCTGCGTAGACATCGCGCTCCCAACCTCAAAGCAATTGCGCCACCATCCACTCACGGCTGATGATTGGTGTATTGTTTCCAAAACCCACACAATACAAACGGCAGCCGATTATCTCGCCCAAGAACACATCGCTGTATCCGCCAGAACCGTTGGCACAGTGCTTGAAGATTCTGCATTGGAACAACGCGGCATTTTCAGAGACGTCAGAGTTCGTTGCCAAAACTATCTTAGCGCATTGGCCATCGTTGAGCGCTCGGACCGAATTTTAACCATGCCCAAAAGACTGGCCCAATCCATGATACAATCGCGCCCGCTCAAAATTCAAGATGTACCATTCTCCATGCCGCCTATTGAGCTAAACCTATATTGGCATTCCGACAATGAAGCAGATTCAGCCAATAAATGGCTGCGTGAAATTGTGATAGATACAAATGATATCTTCTCCTAAACTCTAAAACAGGCATGTCTAGGCGTAAATTAATTTGTCAAATCGTAAAGAAGTTGACATTTTTTTGAGCGCGTTCATCGTATAAAAAAACAATCAAAATAAGTGAGGAAACACATGTCTGAGTCGAACGCCATGAACAAAGAACCCGGTTTTGGTATTCCCGATCCGGCAAATTTGGAATCCATAAAAGGATCTGTGTCTGAAGCAGAATGGAGTTTACGTTGCCAGCTTGCTGCCACCTATCGCCTCTGCGCCATGTATGGCTGGACAGACCTTGTTTTCACACACATTTCTGCCCGTCTTCCTGATGAGCCCAATGCCAATGGCGACATGGAAGAGCGTTTTTTGATCAATCCTTATGGCTTGCTTTTTGGTGAAATCACGGCCTCCAGCCTCGTCAAAATCGACCTGAATGGAAACATCTGTCAGGACACACCCTATTTCATCAATCCAGCCGGTTTCACCATCCACAGCGCCGTGCACGCCGCACGTGAAGACGCCGGTTGCGTCATCCATGTCCACACACCTTATGGCATTGCAGTATCCGTTCAAAAAGCCGGCTTAAGACGCTACACCCAGTTTTCAATGCAGGTACAAGATGATCTCGCCTATCATGATTATGAAGGCATTGCGCTTGATCTTGATGAACGTGAGCGCATCGTCAAAGATTTGGGTTCCAAAAGTCTACTCATGCTACGCAATCACGGCACATTAACAGTCGGCCCCAATTGCGCCATTGCTTTCTTGCGCATGTATTTCCTTGAAAATGCCTGTAAGGCCCAAATACTCGCTCAAGCTGCTGGCAGCGAAGATGCTTTGCATGAAGAACCCGCAGAAATGGGAAACAGGGTTTATTCTCAAGGCGCTGCCGCCTTCATGCCGGGCATGGGGGACAATCTTGTGTGGCCTGCCCTCATCAGAAGCTTAAAAAGAACCAATCCTGGCTATGATCAATAATCCTCTCTTAGCATAAAGGCGTGCCTCACCCTTTTTCAGGAGCGCACGCCTTAAACGCCCTCTCCCTTTAAAGCTTTATCCGACTTTAAAAGGTCCAGTAACCGCGTCACTTTCGGCAATAAGTGACGCCGCTCAGGGCACACAGCCCATATTGGTTCAAAGACGCGGCTTTCAGTCTCCAATACATGCACCAATTTCCCCGATTTGAGATAATCAGCGACATAAAATTCCGGCAATTGGCATAACCCCATTCCAGATAATGCGGCATCCCTAACGGCCACCCCGCTATTGCATCGCCACCGCCCCTTGGGCAGCCAACTCACTTCTGATCCATCAACTTTAAATCGCCAATGCGTCGATGTTCCGGCCAAACAATTGTGATTTTCTAAATCAGCAATGCTTTCAATGCGACCATGTTTTTCAAGATATTCTGGCGCAGCACACAAAATAAGCCGACGCGAAGCAATCCGCGTGACGACAAGCTTGGAATCCTCAAGATACCCCGTGCGAATAGCCAAATCAAAGCCTTCTGATGTCAGATCAATAATCCGGTTTGTCAGATGAATAGACACAGAAACATTGGGAAATTGCTCTGCATATCGCAGCAATATTGGCGCAATAAAACGCTCGCCCATAGACATAGAACACGTCACCCGCAATTCACCTTGCGGCTCACCACTTCCCGTTACCATGGCTAAAGCTTCATCGCGGTCATCCACAAGCTGGCGACATTGTTCAAATAATGCACGGCCTGTATCTGTCAGCGTCACCTGCCGCGTCGATCTAAAAAACAATGGCGCGTGGATACGGTCTTCAAGCCCCATCACTGCACGGCTCACATGCGAGGTTGATTGCCCTAGATATTCAGCCGCCAGCTTGAAATTTCCGCGCTTTGCCACCGCCACAAATTCTTCAATCCCAAGCCATTTATTCATCAACACATTCTCTTATTTCCAATCAGATGGGCTTCAATCTCTTTTAAAATTCATGACAAGATAATTATCCCTATATTGCAATAATATATTTCAATATTGTTTGTTTATCGCAATACTAGGATTAGGTATACTTTCCAAAATTGCAAAATCCAGAATGAGTTTCCATCATGAAGACACGTGCCGCCGTTGCATTTGAAGCAAAAAAACCACTCGAAATCGTCGAATTGGACCTTGAAGGCCCAAAGGATGGCGAAGTCCTCGTCGAGATCATGGCAACGGGTATTTGTCACACCGATGCTTACACATTAGATGGTCTTGATTCTGAAGGTTTATTTCCATCTGTCCTCGGTCATGAAGGCGCAGGAATTGTCCGTGAAGTGGGTAAAGGCGTCACCTCTGTAAAGCCCGGCGATCACGTCATCCCGCTCTACACACCCGAATGTCGCCAATGTAAATCCTGTCTTTCAGGTAAAACAAACCTATGTACAGCCATCCGCGCGACACAAGGCAAAGGCGTTATGCCGGATGGGACATCTCGTTTCAGCTATAAAGGTCAAACAATTTTCCATTATATGGGCTGCTCCACTTTCTCAAACTTCACAGTCTTGCCAGAAATTTCTGTCGCAAAAATCAGAGAAGACGCGCCATTTGATAAATCTTGTTATATTGGTTGCGGCGTGACAACCGGCGTTGGAGCCGTGACAAATACAGCCAAAGTAGAAGCTGGAGACAATATCATTGTTTTCGGTCTTGGCGGTATCGGCCTCAATGTTTTGCAGGCCGCTCGCATGGTTGGTGCCAATAAAATTATTGGTGTTGATATCAACAATGACAAAGAAGAATGGGGCCGCAAATACGGCATGACCCATTTCGTCAACCCAAATGAAATTGAAGGCGATATCGTTCAGCACCTCGTCGAGCTAACTGATGGCGGCGCAGAATACACATTTGATTGTACAGGCAACACAGTCGTGATGAGGCAGGCACTAGAAGCATGTCATCGCGGATGGGGTGTTTCCATTGTGATCGGTGTTGCAGAAGCAGGCAAAGAAATTGCCACACGACCATTCCAGCTGGTGACGGGACGCGTCTGGAAAGGTACGGCCTTTGGCGGCGCCAAAGGTCGTACTGATGTCCCTAAAATCGTTGACTGGTACATGAATGGGAAGATTGAAATCGACTCCATGATTACCCACACCCTTACCCTAGAGGAAATCAACAAAGGATTTGACCTGATGCATGAAGGCAAGTCTATTCGATCTGTCGTGGTTTACTAAATAGGGAGAAAACAATGTACAGTCACATGATGGTCGGCACAAACGATATGGAAAAGTCGAAGGCTTTTTACGATGCGCTCTTCACATCGGTCGGAGGCAGACCAGGACGGATAGACCCCAAAGGTCGCTGTGTTTATGTTCACAATGATAATGTATTCCTTGTGACACCGCCAATCAATGGCGAGCCAGCCACATGCGGCAATGGCATGACGATTGGATTTGCGATGGCAAACCCAGAAGAAGCCGACGCATGGCACAAGGCCGGCGCTGCTGCGGGTGGAGAAATGATTGAAGATCCTCCCGGTTGGCGCGAAAGCGGAGACATACGCCTTTATCTCGCTTATTTGCGAGATCCAGACGGCAACAAATTATGCGCCTTACACCGCGGATAACTTAACCTGACATATATCCCGAAAATGCACTGTGTTTTCGGGATATTTTTAATTCTATCCCCAGCGAGCATTTCATGACCCTGACAACAATTTCCACCAATTTATCTCATGGCGGCGTACAAGGCGTTTATTCACACGCCTCCACATCCACAAACACAGATATGACATTCTCTGTGTTCGTCCCGCCGCACAAAGAAGGTGAAACCTTACCAATCATCTGGTATTTGTCCGGCCTTACGTGCACGCATGCCAATGTCACTGACAAAGGTGAGTTTAGAGAAGCTTGCGCCAGACTTGGCGTCATACTGATTGCACCTGACACCTCCCCCCGAGGAGAAAATGTGCCTGATGATCCAGATAAGAGCTGGGATTTTGGTTTAGGTGCTGGCTTTTATGTGGATGCGACCCAAGCCCCATTCGATAAGCATTACAAAATGCGCACATATTTAGAAAAAGAATTGCCGGAACTTATCGTTTCATCTTTTCCGGTCGATATGTCTCGCCAATCCATCATGGGCCATTCTATGGGCGGACATGGCGCGCTAACAATTGGATTGCGCAATTCTGACCGCTTCAAATCTGTATCTGCATTTGCCCCTATCGTGTCGCCACTCAATTGCCCTTGGGGTGAAAAAGCACTCACTGGCTATATTGGCCCCGACAAATCCAATTGGCGTGAATATGATTCTTGCGCATTGATTGAAGATGGTGCCCGCGTTTCTGATCTGCTAGTCGACCAAGGCAGCAAAGATAATTTTCTGGAAGAACAGCTAAAGCCAGAACTCTTAAAATCAGCGTGTGAAACCGCAGGACAAAAACTCACATTGCGGATGCAAGAAGGTTATGATCACAGCTATTATTTCATCTCAACTTTCATGGCCGACCATATCGAATGGCACGCTAAAAAACTGAAAGCCTAATTCCATAGAAAGGGATTTATCTCTTCGAGATGATGATTTGATATTCAATTGATATTCATTGCAGACAAAGCGCGCAAAACCGCACCACTACGACAACAAAAACGACGCATTTTTGGCACAAAAGTTCGACATAAACACGTCACTAAATTGAGTTAGAACTGTTCTTTCAAGAGAACAAACCACATGTCTAACGGTCATTAAAACGAAAAAACCAGCAACCCGATTTTCACATCCGGTTGCTGGTTTTTAAATGCGTTTACATTTCTTCGAGGGTTTTACCCATTGTTTCTTTTACAAACTTGAAGACGAAGATCACAGATATTCCAGCAGCAACCGCATACAGCGCATAAGCACTAAACAAGCCTGTTGTCGCGAGCAAAATCGGGAATGTCATCGTGATGCCAAAGTTGGCAACCCATTGGAAGAATCCACTGACAGCCAGACCTGAACCACGCACCTGATTTGGGAACATTTCGCCAAGCATAACCCACATGACCGGTCCCCAACTGAAGTTGAAGAATGCCACATATATAACAGCAGCAATCAATGCCACAGGCCCTAGTCCAGCCGGTAATGCAAGCCCTGTTTCTGTGACCGAAGCCATAGAGAAGACACCTGCCATCACTGCCAGAGATGCCGCCATCCCAATAGAACCAATTAATAACAATGGCTTACGGCCCATTTTATCAATAAGCGCCATCGAAACTAACACAGCTCCAATACTTACAGCCCCCATGATGACATTGGTCAACAAACCGTCTTCTTCGGTGAAGCCAACAAACTCCCAGAGAACTGAACCATAGTAAAAGATCACGTTAATACCAACAAATTGTTGGAACACGGCCAAACCAATACCAACCCAAATAATTGGACGAATGCCCTTACCTTCTGGATCAAAAATATCTTTCAAGCTTGGCTTGTGATCAGCTGCAAGTGTGTCTTCAATTTCCTTGACAACAACACCGGCTTTTTGCTCACCCGCAAGACGCGTCAGAACACCGTGTGCTTCATCCTTTTTACCGGCCGAAACAAGATATCTTGGGCTTTCAGGAATAAGGAATAGTGCAAAGAAGAAAATCGCCGCTGGGATTAATTCCACCCAAAACATCCAGCGCCATGCCTCAAAGCCCATCATGAATTCAGCCGTTGAATCACCAGCGACTTTCACAATGAAATAATTGCTAACAAAAGCAGCCGTCAAACCAACGATAATCGCAACCTGCTGAATAGACGTCAAACGCCCACGTAGATGAGGCGGTGCAATCTCACTAATGTATGCAGGTGCCATCACACTAGCTGCACCCACTGCAAGACCACCTAAAATACGATAAATGATAAATTCATTCGTAGTGCCAGCAATACCAGAACCCCAAGCACTAATGACGAAAAACACTGCAGACATTAGCAATAATGGCTTACGTCCGAACATGTCCGCCAAACGGCCAGCAGCAGCAGCACCGACAGCACAACCAAGCAGCATTGAGGCCACGCTAAATCCAGTTCCAACGGAGTTAGATTGAAAAGCGACCTGCAAACCTTTAACAGTGCCGTTAATCACGCCACTATCATACCCAAACAAAAAGCCGCCAAGTGTGGCGACCGTTGTAATCAAAATAGCTAAACCGAT
Source organism: Hirschia sp. (assembly GCF_058892565.1). NCBI lineage: Bacteria > Pseudomonadati > Pseudomonadota > Alphaproteobacteria > Hyphomonadales > Hyphomonadaceae > Hirschia > Hirschia sp. Next base: position 16,272 of record NZ_JBZXVU010000034.1, read on the forward strand.
ACCATGAGTATCAGGTTGAGCACTTGTCGTTTCCTCTAAGGACATACCTTTTTCCCTATTTTTATTGAATTGGAGGTCGCCCGTATTGTCCCGTATTCTCGTTGTATTTTTAATTTTTTTTCACACAAGCAAATTTGAGGTCAAAAATCAATCTTGAAGATCAGATTTACCATAAGAAATTCAATGCATAAGAAAGTCGCCCTAGATACAATGTAATCTTTTTAGCTCTGTATCATTGCCCCTTGTAACTTGATCCAAATACATTTTTCAGACAAATTGAAACCATGTTTCTAACTTGTTTTAGAAACACATTACGAAATTTAGAACTTGCGTTTATATTGACTTAGCGGGTTTTCAACAGCCTCACCCTATTCTATTCATAGACTGAAATTTACATCACGATGAAGGGTGCCCAAGAAAAACAATGGATATTTTTTCACCCGAAGAAAATGCTCGCGCATTTCGAAGCGCTCTAGGTAGCTTTTCAACTGGTGTCACTATTGTCACTACGCAGTCAAAAGACGGCCCAATCGGCATAACAGCTAACAGCTTCTCTAGCCTTTCACTCAATCCAGCTCTTGTCATGTGGGCACCTGCAAAACAATCATCACGATATGAGGCCTTTATAAACGCAGAATTTTTCGCAATTCACGTACTGACCTATGAACAAAAATTTGTATGTGATGCATTTGCCAAATCCAAAAACAAATTTGAACACTGCGATTATCTTCTAAACGAATACAATATACCTATTATAAATGATTGTTTGTCTGTTTTTGAATGCAAAAAACATAAAATACACGATGCTGGAGATCATTCCATTATCATTGGCAACGTTCTTAGAGCACGTCAAAAACCCGGAAACGCGTTGATATTTTCTCAAGGCTCATTTATCTCGGCGAGCGCATTTCAACCAGACTAGCTCTATTTACGCTACGACAATATTTAACTTTGAAGAATTCATTCCTATATTAAAGGTCTAATACACCCCCAGCTTCAATATAAGGGATCCCCAATGGGAAGGAGTGAAATAGAAATCGCAAAAGCAATTGATATTTCCATGGAAATTTTCAAACGCGACGGATATGAGCGCACGGGAATAGATAGTCTAGTTGAAGCGACTGGATTGAATAGATACGCAATCTACCAACAATTTGGCGGCAAAAGAGAACTATTTCTAGCAGCCTTGCATCGTGATCACGATCTCACCATTACTGAATTAACAGACCGCTTGGAAAATCGTAAGACGTCTGCAATGGCCACATTGAAAGAATACATGCTCGGCCCACTAGAAGACCTTGTCGGAGCATGTTGCAGCTCAGAAATGCCTGGATCACTAGTATGTCAGGCAACTTTTGAGCTGGCACCACACGATCCTGTTATTGCCCAAAGCGTGAAAGTTTTCATGGACAAAAAAGTCTCTGCTATGGAGAAAATTTTCCAGATAGCCCAAGACGATGGATCACTTCGTGAAGGGATCATGCCAAAGGATGCTGCGCTAATGGTTATAACCACCATGTATGGCTTAACCGCCCTGTCACAGTGTTCAGAAAGCAAACATTTATTAGAAGCTTCTATGAACTCAACCTTGGCAATATTGTCAGCAGAAAAGCTCTAATCAATTGCACCCAGAGTTTGCCCTAACCCTTGATTAATGAGTAGCGAAATACTTTCAGCAACCTCTTCAGCATTCATATCAAGTTTACCTGAGGCATGCGCTTCTAAAACTGAGTTCACTGCCCCAGCAACAAAATGCGTAGACACCTCAATATCTAAAGCGGACAAGCCAGAATGCGGTACTTTTTCAGCCCGAATGAGAACCATCTTCATCCAGTAACTGCGCATCAATTCCAAGGCTTCATTACCAGCGCGCCCCGCAGCAGCACTAAGCAATATTCCATCATTTTCTTGTAACATCTCAATATAATAGAGCAGCAGAACTTTTACTCGCTGTCGCGGCAACAACTTCTGATCCACATCAATTGTCCTAAATTTTTCCAATAAAGTTTGCATCAACTCATCGACATATTCGATAGCGATCGCCTGCAAATCCTTATAATTGGAATAAAAAGTCGGTCGTGTGACATGTGCAGCTTTTGATATTTCTTCTATTGTTATTTTTTCTAAGCTCTTCGTCCGTAGTATTTTTGCTAAAGCCTTTTTTAATTTCTGACGACTTTTAACCCGACGACCATCCAATTTGATGATTTTAGAAACATTCTCTCTCACAATTTCCACCCCTACTATTCTCGCCTTTTCAATTCTAGATTTTTTCTAGAACGAATTTGACGACTTCTCATTATCTCTTTTTTCTCAACCGAACACTTACCTAGAATTTATTTACGCCAAGTATACAAACTTGTAGCTGCGTAATTCCACACCGCGCCAACGATAATGCCTGCTAAAGCCGACAACACCCAGTGCATTTCTTCTGCATACAGGAAATTCGCTATGCCAACATTTGCAGCCCCTCCCAGAGAGCAAATGCCCATGAAACTCAACAAACCGGTGAACCAATGTATTTCTGTTCGGCGTTTGTCTCTATAGGTGAGCTTATTGTTGAGCCAATAATTAAAGACCATCGAAATTGCCATCGCGGCAGCCTGCCCCAAAAAAAACGACTTCTCCACCACTTGATAAATCACAGTCAGAGTCAGGAAGTGCACGATTATTCCAAGCCCACCCACAAAGGCAAAAGAAACAAAACGCACAGGTAGCAAAAAACCGACTTTTTTATCTATCAACAGCATCGTAAAATCCCATGCTGCCGAAGTATCCAGCTTGCTCTCGCCTTCTTCTCGAATGCGGAACGTGTATGGGATTTCTGCAACCTTAAGCGCTGGGCGCGCAGTCGTCAGAATATCTAGTAAAATTTTAAAGCCCAAGCCTGACAATCCATGCACGACACCAAGTAATGTTTGTCGGCCAACGAGGAAAAATCCACTCATCGGGTCGCTAAGTTTAACTCCGGTCATTTGCTGTGAGACCCACGTTGCAAAGCGACTAATTTTCTCACGGGTTCCATCCCATTCTCCCGTTGATCCCCCCTCCACATAACGAGTGCCGATAGCGATATCAGCTCCGTCTTTTACAGCTGTTAGCATTTGAGGAATTATTGTTTCATCATGCTGCAAATCACCGTCAATAACGGCAACATATTCAGCCGTTGACGACATCATGCCTTCAATCGCTGCAGACGAAAGTCCACGCCGACCAACACGGTGAATTAACCTGACACGGCGATCTGTTGAAGAGATGTCACTGACGGCGCCGGCGGTTCCATCCGGAGAGTCATCATCAACAAAAACAACTTCCCATTTTATACCGTTTAAAGCCGCATCAAGCGCCGCCACCATGCGATCCACATTACCAACCTCTTTGAAAACAGGAACCACAATCGTCAATTCAATGCATGGAGACAATCTATCAGTTTCACTAACAAGGCTATTTTCCATCGACATGACCAACTCCCACCTTGTCGCAATGTTCAAGCTTATAGGCTAATTCCCTCGTGCTACAAACCGCGAGCGACTTCATCTCCCCCAGACTAAGCTTAAAGGCCCCCCAGCGGTTACAGCCCCAAGGCCGCTACGTTAAGTTTATCTTTTTTAAGCTGGCTTTGATTTAGGTGTTTTCAACCTCCATTTTCAATGCAAACCTTAAGAAAAAGCACAGAAAAAAGCATTGCATATTGAGGGGAAGAAACACTCATGATCAAATCACACGCGGCGCTCATATCCATTAGCTTAAGCGCGCTCTTTTTAAGTCATTGCACAAGTCACGAAACGATTGCACCTCCTGAAACGGCCAAAGTATCGCATCTTTCAGAACCAATATCTCAGCCTATAGCCGCTTCTGATAAGGGACAATTTATAAAAATTGCTGAGTTTGAATCACAATTCATACAACCGCGCGGTCTAACGATATGGCTCCCCCCCGGATATGATCCGAATAACCAAAAATATCCTGTGATTTATGCTCATGATGGCCAAAACCTTATGGAAACAGAAGGTTCATATCGCGGTGTTGAGTGGAATTTAGATGAAGTTTCAACGCGGCTAATAAAAGAAGAAAAAGCACGCCCTGCAATTATTGTCGGCATATGGAACACGGATAAACGTTGGTGGGAATACGCCCCTGAAAAAATCATCAACAACCTTCCTGAAGAAGCCTTTGCTGTTTCTGAGGATAACCCTGAAGGCGTTAAACCCGAATTATATAGCGATGCATACCTGAAATTCATCGTCGAAGAACTAAAGCCCTATATCGACTCAAAATACGCCACTGCCCCCGGGCGGGAAAATACGTCTATCATGGGCTCAAGCATGGGCGGTCTCATCTCTTTATATGCCCTTGGTGAATACCCAGAGGTGTTTAGCAAAGCCGCTTGCCTCTCCACGCATTGGGTTTTGGCTCGTCCTGAATCTCCCGCTGCAAACGCAGCCACACAAGCTATATTGGCTTACCTTGATAGTTCTAAAATCGGTGAATATCCCCAAACCATTTGGTTTGATCACGGCACTATCGAACTGGATCAATACTATGCCCGTCATTCAGTCGACATTGAAGCATGGTTTCGTGAAAATGGTTGGGATAAAAATGCCGCCCAATTCCGCGTTTACGAAGGAACTGGTCACAAAGAAGAATACTGGGCATCAAGAGCACACGAATATCTTGCATTCTTAATGGCACAATAATGACTCAAAATGACGGTGTACAATATGAGGTTCGCCCTTGTACTGCACACCGTCAATTATTGGCTCTAGATATGTTCGTCATTATATAACGTCCAACAAAACAGATATTCAATCGGTTATGCTGCCGTCGCCGGTTCGCGTGACACATTATTGCACATGCCTCGCACGATCTTCACTTTATTTGTGATTTTTTGATGCCTGTTTATCTGTTCTAACTTGCTAATTACGCTTTTGGTTACGTTTTGCCCAGCTGCCAGAAGTAACCGGCCACTACTATCGTGAAGGTCCTCCACGAGAACATCACCTTCTAACAAATAAAATGCTTCAACCTCTTTCAGCACCGCATTCGAAGCATCTGTTTGATCACTCAAAATACCACGTAACAATGCAAATATGGACTGGCTAACTGGCGCAAGTCCATTGCTCAGCTTATCGAGATGTTTCAACTCGACTGAACCAGTTCTCAAATCTGCATAAAAAGATGCATTTATAAGCAATTGTAAAAGCAGTGCTGATTTTGGCCGTGCCTCTGGCGCAACTGCCTGACACGCGCCATCACAACTCAACAGCAAAATACGCGAGATTTCACTGACCCTGGGAATATTGTTCAGCAACTGTGAGATAGATAAATATGATGCGGCCAGCAATTTATGATCTTCAGTGTTCAAATCCTCTCCAGCATTTCTTTTCGCAATCAGATCATCTGGCAGCAAAAGATAACTGAGCGGCCAAAGCTTTGATGCGACCTCCAATTCCCAAACATCATCAATGTCCAGAAATTTCGCTGCTTTTACAGCCCATGTATGGACGAGATTTGCACGCTGAAATGCTTTGGGATGAGTCATAGATAGCATGTCGGTCAGCAAGTTAATGCTACCTGTCAATGTTTCCTCGAGGATTAATCGTTCATTTTTCAACATCAAATGATGTGCATGAGCCTGCTTGACCACTTCCAGTATTTCATCTGACGTACATGGCTTATTGAGAAATTTAAAAACAGCACCATCATTAACAGCCGATACAGCTGTTTCTTGGTCATTATTTCCAGTAAATAAAACCCGAACTGTCAGAGGGAAATGCTTGGCAATCTTGGCCAAAAAGGTTGTGCCTTTCACTTGGGGCATATTCTGGTCTGAAACAACAACCGAAAACGGCCCTTTTTTCTCCAAACACCTCACGCCTTCCAACGCACTCTCTGTTACGGTGAGATCAAATTCCTTACGAAATTGTCTCTTTAAGCCCTGTAAAAGCGCTGGATCATCATCCACAAATAGCACACGTATTTTATCACTCATTACGCTACCGCCTTATCAAACATAAGTGAGGCCAGCGCGTTGGCGCGATCACTCGGATCGACAAATCTATCCGATTGTTGTGTGTTCAAAGATGAAATCATTGCGCTCATATGTGCAGGAATGCCCAATAAACATGCCGCATATCCAGAAACACTAATTGCATTCAAATGCAGAGACGCAGCATCCAAGCCCATATCAGTCCCAGCCACGAGAGAATCTCCGGCCCACGAAAGTAAACCTGTTGAATAAGCTGCCTCTGCTTCTGTTTCGCTTGTCCCTCGCTCAAGGGCCAGTTCATACAACATTTGCGCACACTTCACTGCGCAACTGGAAATGTCTTTGAGCGCTTCATTATTTGATTCGGTGGTTACTTGATCGACGAGACGGTTCGTCTCAAGTAAGGATCTAAGAACATCCGAACCAATGGTTGTCACCGCCTCGTATATGCTCAACGTATTGGCCGGTTTTCCAAAATACGCTGAATTTGCTAATTGAAAAATTCGTAAGGCCAATGTGGGTTCTTTGGATACTATATTCGCAAATTCACTCAACCCTGCTTCACGAGACAATGCTCTCTTGGCTTGCGCAACAATATCGGCCGCGCAAGGCAATGTTCTCAAAGCAGATGCCACTCTAGCCTGATCATTGGACGATAGCCGGCCTAAAAATGAAACAGGCAGATCTATTGCACGAACAAGTTCTATATTTTGACAAGGCTTCGACAGAAACTGATGGGAACTAAGAACAGTTCGATATGTAAGTTCCTTGTCTGCCTCGCCCGACAATACGATTCTGACATATCCCTTATTGTTTTCAGCGGCGAAATTTAAAACATCCGCACCATCTTTAACCGGCATACGCATATCGCTCACAATGGCATCTACATCATTCTCAGATAACCATTGGATGGCCTCGGGACCGCCTTCCATAAACACCATATCCCATCGGTTTCTCTCAGGGCGCAACATGCGTTTCAAGCCGCGTAAAACATTTGGCTCATCATCGACAAACAAAACTGTGGGATTGCTCATGATACACCTCCAAATTCACGCGGTAATGATATCGTAAATGTAGTGCCTGCGCCTTCGCTCGATACCACCTTTATATCGCCACCGTGCTTTTGCTTTATTATATTGTAAGAAATGGCTAGGCCTTGCCCAGTTCCTTTTCCCACATCTTTTGTTGTAAAAAACGGATCAAAAATACGACCAACAACGCTCTCATCCATGCCACATCCAGTATCTGAAATATCCAGATAAATGCTCGTATCATCAAATCTGGTTTGCAGCGTAATCGTGCCTTTATCCCCTGACCCCAACTCATCAATGGCATCAGCCGCATTTACAATCATATTCAATAGAACTTGATTTACATCTCCTGGGTAACACACAACTTCAGGCAGATTAGGGTCAAAAAGGAATTCAACATCAGCGAGATATTTCCACTGATTTTTACAAAGCGTTGAAGAGGAAGAAGCAAGCTCATTTAGATTTATCGATTCAGCATCGCCTGAACCGGGATGAGAAAATTCTTTTACAGCTTTTACAATTCGAGCAACTTGATCAAGGCCATAGAGCGACTGCTCTAATGAGGCTGGCAATTCTGCTTCCAAAAACTCAAGATCAATTTCTTCTTTTTTTGCTTCAAGCTCCGCGTCCGAATACTTTGAATCTTGCAAACGCATCAATGCCATCAAATCCGCAAAGCTGTCTTGCAAGAAACGCAAATTGTCTCCAACATACTGAATAGGCGTGTTAATTTCATGCGCGACGCCACTAGCTAACGTTCCCAATGCTTCAAGTTTTTGCGCTTGGGCCAGCTCTTTTTCTAGCACTTCTCGTTTTGCATCATCTTGTTTACGTCTCGTGATATTGCGAACAATCCAAACATATTGCTTGGACCGTGGCGCATCTTGTTTAACTAGTGTCACGCCAATCTCTATAGGAACTTGATCTCCATAAATCGTTATTCCGACTGTTTCGTATATTCTTGCCTGACCGAGTTCTTTTTGTGCTTGTCGTACGACATGTGGAACATCGAGATCTGCATGAAAAAGATCGATGATTTTTAGATCCAGCAAGGTTTCTTGACACAGATTAAAAATCTCCATGCCAGCTTTATTCACCCGCAAAATGTGAAAATTCGCGTTGGTGAGAAAAATACCACCGACAGTATTATCAAGAATAATATCAAGCTGCTGTCTTTGTTCTTCTAAATGGTGCGCAACTTTTTCGAGTGCTTGATTAGATGCGATGAGCGATTTGCTTTTATCCTTCAAAAGACACTCAGCACTTTTGCGTGCAGCGATTTCCCGCTGAAGGCGCTTTTCTAACTGTTCATAAGATTTGCTGCCTGAAAGTGGCGCTGCATGTGTTGAAACGGCCCCCATGAAATCCTCCTAGATCTTGCTAACCTTCTCCCTCCAAAGGCTTGAAGTTGATCCATAATATTTCACAGATTTGATATTTAACTTATCCCCATATGGGGACAGATTTATTCGCTCAGCCATGCAAAATCAGATAAAATGCAGAATGGAGGCTGAATTTGACCACCCATAGTGAGATTTTGAATTTCCCCCAACGTCCGGATAAATCAACGAGTTATCGGATCCTCATGGTTGATGATGAATTGCCTGTATTATTGACAATTAAACGTCGCTTACGCATGCATTTTGATATTGTGTCGGTTCTTAGCCCAACTGAGGCGCTGCAGCGCATAGCCACTGACAAGCCTTTTGATATTGTCATTTCAGATATGCGAATGCCAGAAATGTCTGGTGTTGAATTTCTAAGCAGGGTTCGCAAAATCGACCCAAGCATTGCTCGTATCATGCTAACTGGAGACCATGACCGCGAAACACTTCTTCAGGCTGTCAATAAAGCTGAAGTATCCAAATTTCTTGAAAAACCCGTCTCTTCAGATCAATTATGTGAAGCGATAATGGAAACTGCTGCAGAAAGAGATGTAAGGAACACGATTAATTCAACATCGTCCCATCTGCTGGCAAATATTGAAGAAGAATTTCAAACACCTCTAAAACACATTATTGGTTTTGCGAACATCATTTCAACCTCTAATCTACCTGCAAAAGACATAAAAGAATATGCAGGATACATTATTGAAAATGGCAATGAAATTCTCGCTGCAAGTCAATCTCTTGCAATCCTTTCAAAAATTGAAAGCGGGGATTATTTGTCCCAAGTTAGTCAATTCGACTTACATGATATCATACTAGAAAACACCAATCCGCTAAGACGTAAGGCCAAAAGCCGAGACTTGAAATTCGATATTGATATGGAAGCCTCAAACACAGTTGTGAAAGCAGACATGCATATCTTTTCACTCTTGATATCAACTTTGATGTCTTACGCTATCAAACATGCCCAACCGTCCAGCAAGATTTCTATCAAAACTTGGCTTGTGAACGCTGATTCAATTGTCATGGAAATTAATAATCACAGCTCAGCTGGGACGAAAAAGATGCCCCCCGTTTCGCAGACACCTCTTACCTTAGTAGACATATCAGCGAGCAAAAAACTGAATGGCCTGGAACTAGGGCTACGCCTTTTAAAAGCATCATCGCCTTATTTGAAAAAAGAACCACTTATCAAATATCAAGAAAACAGCGGTTTTTCAGTAAAATTACTGATACCCATTCAAATATCATATTCTCAAGCCCATAATGTCGGGAGCTAACGCGATGTTGGTAAAAGATTTCCTGTCGTCGCGCATATGCTTGCAACAAGTGCAGCTTGGCTTGAAGTACCTGTTTTTTGATACGCACGCTTGAGATAGGTTCTAGCACTAGAAAGTGCGACACCTGAAGCGGACGCGGCTTCTGCGAGAGGCAAACCATTTGTCAATGCAAGCACAATGCGCGCTTCAGCGGCGGACAGTTGGAAAACCACTTGAATCGCTTGTAGAGATACATGCGCATCCTTTTGGGATGGTGAAAGCAGGATCGACACAACCCTACGCCCGTTTGACATTATTTTGGGTTGAAGCACCATTCCAACGGGAAGTCGGTTTGCCGATACTTCCAACCTTAACCAAATAGGTCGATCACAATTTCCATTGAAAACAAGCTTTAAACTATCCTCAAATTGTTTTCGGTAGGTGCTATCATTAATCCTGCAAACCTTGTCATTTCCAAAAGAAAATACATCTCCTTGCTGGAAAAGCGCATCAGCGGCCTGATTAGAATATATCAATCGTGCGCTATCATCCAATATAAAAACAGGTGCGCACATATCTCCCATCGTTATTTCTTGCAGCTCATAAGATTGGGAGCCATCTTCTTCTATCAGCTTCAGGCAGGCTTCAATTTCAACAATAAGTTCATTGCAAGAAAATGGTTTGGAATGAAAGCGCGATATATTTAGCTGGTTAATTGCTGTCATCGCGGTGCTATAATCACCAGACCCTGTTAGCATAATAAAGCGTGTGTGTATGTTTGGATTCAACGCCTGCATCTTGGATACTAGATCCAAACCATCCATTCCCGGCATACAAAAGTCTGTCACCACAATGTCCGCACCTCTGCTTCGAAATGCTTCCAATGCGTTTTCTGGTGTTTGATTTTTGTGAACAATCCAATCCGGTCGTGAACGTTTGACTTGCCGAACGAGACTGTCCAACAAGTTCCCATCATCATCTACAAATTGTATGACCGGAGAATGTACCATCTCAGATACATACAATAATAATGTAAAATATAGCCCTCACAAGAGTATAAAATTTCTACTCTACGTTTACTATAAAACAAATAGAAACCAACAACAGAACAATATGCCGAAAACAACTATCAGCCAAAACCAAATTCATTGTAAAATAAATGGTGCGCGGTACAAGGTTCGAACTTGTGACCCCTACGATGTCAACGTAGTGCTCTACCACTGAGCTAACCGCGCGCAAGCCATCCGGCTGCATTGAGAGAGCGGTTTCTAGGGGTTTTCGACATTGTTTGTCAATCTCCTCATCTCATTTTTCAGCAATTGAGCTAATCCCAATAGGATTAAAGACTAGACGCAGCAATTGTGATTGCGCATAACCCCCTAGTTTCTTGTAGCGTGAGGTCTTGATAGCCATGTCCAGTCAGACGTCTTTTGTTAAAGTGGACAATTTAAACCACTCCTATGCCGGCTCCTCAAAACCCGCCTTATCCGATATTAGTCTCGTTATCCCTAAAGGAGCCTGTTTTGGTCTGCTTGGCCCCAATGGCGCAGGGAAAAGCACGTTTATTTCTCTCTTAACGGGCATGATAAAAGTTCAAGAAGGCACGATCGCAATCAATGATGTTGCAATAGATAAAAATGGAAAAACGTTTAAATCCATTTCCGCCATTGCCCCACAAGACCTCGCTTTTTATCCCAAGCTGACGGTCAAAGAAAATCTGACATTTTTTGCCGGTGCCTATAATCTAAAAAGAGAAACGCTAAACGAACAAACAGCCTTCGCTATCAAAGTCTGTGATCTGGAAAACGTCCTCAACCGGCGCAGTGATACGCTATCAGGTGGCCTCAAGCGACGGCTCAATCTGGCAATTGCCCTACTCAACAAGCCAGACATCCTCTATCTTGATGAACCAACTGTCGGTATTGATGCGCGCTCGCGTCAAACTATTCTCAACGCCATTAGCGAAATGAATAAGCTCGGCTGCACCATTGTTTACACCTCCCATTATATGGAAGAAGTCGAAGCTATTTGCGATCATATTGGTATCATTGATGGCGGCAAATTGATTGCACAGGATACCAAAACAGCATTTCTGGATAAAGCTGGTCGCCAAAGCTTGCACATAACCATGAGCGAACCACTTCCCAGCTATGCCACAGACGAACTAACTGCACGTCGCGCCAAATTGCTCTCCCCTCGGGAATTTATCATTGAAGGCCTCAACCCTGCACTCATGACAGACGTGATCAATCTTGTCGCCGAATTGGGCGGCGAAATCGAACAATCCCATTATGGAAAAAGCCGCCTTGAAGATGTCTATCTGGATCTCCTCAATCAAAATGAGGCGCAATAAATGATAAAACCTTTAAGCGCTGCCATCACAAAAGAATTTACACTTTTGAGCCGAGACAAGCATGGTCTAGGTTTGCTCTTCATATTGCCGATTGTTTTCATCCTCATCATGTCCCTTGCTCTTCAAGGCAGTTTTGAAAGCCGTGGCGGCAAAGGCATAGATGTTGAAATACTCGATGCGGATCAGTCAGATGCCTCAAAGGCCCTCATTGCCCGCCTCAGCGCCAATGATGCTTTCAATGTTGAAACACGCGCAACAGAAAATGCGCCAGCTGAGCTGGGACAACTCCTAGCCAATAAAGATCTTGGCTTTATTGTCTCCATTCCCACTGGGTTTGATGAGTACCTGCTTGAGGTTAGAGACGAACAAAAAACAATAGATATCGCCGTATCTTCTAAATCCGACCGGCGCACATCCCTGATTTTCACTGCTTCTGTTAAAGAAGCCATTGGCCGCATCAAAACAGAAGCCATGATTAGCGGCATGATGGATGAAGCAGACACATTAGGCATAGATGAAATATCCGCTAGCGATTTAGAAGCGCCCGTCAATGTCTCCTATGCCTATTCAGGTGCAACAGATAAGCCGCCCACAGCTGTGCAACAAAACGTGCCGGCTTGGCTGGTTTTCTCAATCTTTTTCGTGGCTATCCCTTTTTCAAACACCTTTATAAAAGAGCGTGATTTAGGCATGCAGCGGCGTTTGCGCACGACGCATTTAGGGCCGCTTTCTCAATTTGCCAGCAAGCTTATTCCTTATTTCATCGTCAACCAGCTTCAGGTCGTTTTGATGTTGGCTGTGGGTGTATTCTTGGTGCCATTATTTGGCGGTGAATCTCTTATTATCCAGGGGCACCCACTCGCATTGGCGGCACTCTCCGCCAGCATTAGTTTTGCTGCATTAGGTATGGCGCTATTTATTGCAGTCATCTCTAAAACGACAGAACAAGCCACAATGATGAGCGGGTTGGGCAATATTTTATTGGCAGCCGCTGGTGGTGTGATGATCCCTAAATTTGTTATGCCAGAAAAAATGCAGATATTTGCCAGTCTTTCCCCAATGTCTTGGGGTTTAGATGGCTTCCTCGAACTCTTCCTTCAAAACGGTGATGTGATGAGCATCTCGTCATTTTTAATAAAGCTAATTGGCTTTGGTTGCGTAATGCTAATATTATCTTGGCTGGTACAATCACGACAACGCGCTTAAACAGTGATGATTGATTACGGGGAAAATAATGGCCGAGCTAGATAAAGACACCTTGATGGCAGAACTCAAAGCAATGATCGTTGATGAATGCGACACAGAAGTTGAAGCTGATGAAATCGACAATGATATGCGCCTTGTCGGTGAAGGTCTTGAGCTAGACTCCCTTGATGCTCTTCAAATCTCTTTGGCAATCAAAGATAAATACAGCGTCCGTATTGAAGGCGGTCCTGATTCCAGAGAAGCTATGGCCAGTGTTTCCTCACTTGCAGACTTTATCCTAAAGGCCAAACAGGCTGCCTGATCTTTCACATGTCATTTAATCTATTTCTGACCGGTCCCAGCCTGCACACAAGCCTTGGTATGGGTATGGAAGCACATGCAGATGCATTGCGTGCGCCCTCTCCTGCTCTCTTGGCACTTCCGCCCAAAATCAAATTACCCATTCAGCTGAGCGATGCAGATGCCCCAACAGAAATTCCATATCATTTGGCATCAGGCAAACCACTGGAAAACACCCAAACCCGCTATTTTGATATTCTTGAAACAATTATTGCCGAAACGCTACAAAGCGCAGACCTGACACCAGAGCAAATTCGCAGTACTGGCCTATTCCTCGGCACCTCATCTTCAGATGTTTGCCTCATTGAGTCAGCTTATCTTGATGCACTTAGCAAAGATGAAAACGCACAGCCTTTAAATCTGTTTTGCAGCATGGATAATCTGGGGGCACATCTACGCCGCAAATTTGACCTTTCCCCGATGGGCATGTCGGTCAACACAGCCTGCACCGCCAGCGCCAATGCTTTAATATATGCCGCAACAGCCATCAAAGCTGGAAAATTAGAACACGCCCTTATTGTCGGTGCTGAAATTCTTAACATCACCACTGCATACGGATTTCAAGGGCTTGAACTCCTCACCCAAACGAGCATGCGTCCATTTGATAGCCGCCGCGATGGCCTCATTCTTGGTGAAGCTGCTAGTGCAGTCATATTAAGTGCGAAAAAGCCAGACACACCCTGTATGCAACTTCTTGGCGGCGCAACATTAAGCGATGGATATGGTATGTCGGCTGCCAATCCAGATGGCACATCCATTGCCCGCGTTATCCAACAGGCTATCCGACATGCTGGCGTGAATGCATCTGATATCAATGCCATCAAGGCACATGGTACGGCAAGTCTCCTCAACGATGAGGGAGAAAGCGCGGGTCTTCAACGCATTTTTGAAACACTTCCTGTCATCACTGCTTTAAAACCCTATATTGGACATACATTCGGCGCGAGCGGCCTCACTGAATTGTTAATTCTGAACGCTTGCCTAAATGAAGACTTCTTACCAGCGACACCAGGCGTCTCCGCGACCCCATGCGAAAAGCTCGGCATCACACTTAATCAGTCTGCTAAACAGATGCACAATCCAACAATTTTATGTAATCAGTTTGGTTTTGGTGGGAATAACACATCATTGGTGGTGCGCCATGGATAGATCAGCTTTGCCAATCTATGCTGTCAGCGGTGTTGAATACGGGCCATCAGAAGCGCTCGACTTCAAATCGCTCATCAAAGAGGTTTTCGGCAAACAAATACGCCGCATCGGTCCCTTCATTCAAATGGCGTTGATCGGTGCTAACGACACTATTCGATCCGCCCCCCTGCCTGAAAACACCAATGTTTATCTTACCTCAGCGTCTGGTGACATGGACGTCACTATAGACGTACTAAATCGCACGGTGAGAGACAGACAAGTCCCAAAACCTCTATCCTTCATCAACACTGTTTCAAATGCTGCGTGCTATTATTTCACCAAACATTTTAACATAGGCGGCTCAACCAGCTTCCTTTCGACACGTGAATTCGCTCTGGAATCCGCCTTTATCCAAGCCTGTCTGGATATCACAACATTGGGCGTGGAAACTGCCCTTGTTGGAAGTGTTGATATCATCACCCAACCTGAAACAACTCACAGAATACGCGTCGGAGCCTTGGAAAATGACCCCCTCGCGCAAGGCTCTCATTGGTTTCGTTTAGGTCAACCAAATAGCGATAAATCCTCAACAGAAAAACCGCTTGGATATCTAATCGATGCTTTCTTATTTAGAGACGCTAATGCATTGATAAATCATGTAAAACCACTACTGAAAAACACTGATAAAATCAGTTTTGGGAACCGTATAAAACCGCAAACCAAACAAGAAATCCAAAGCCAATTTGAAAATTCAGAATATGCTCTAAACATACCCGCCAAAGGCCATTACGGCACAAATGCAGGCCATGTTTTAAGAGATTATCTCACACATGAAAAATTAGCCGAAACTCAGCTTGTCTATATCCAAGAAAACACACGCGGCGAACTCAGCTTTATCTTACTTCAAAAGCCCTAAACAGCTGTTTTTACACCCTTTAGCATATCCCAAACAGCTTGTTCTTTCTTCGCGCACACATCTAGCAAATCATACAATGCATCCGCATCCATATCCTTGCGCCCGCGACACATCTTCGTTGCATTCAGTGCAAAACGCCGCCATTCATCGCCCGCATCCGTCATCGCATCACCCGCTTCCGCAAGTAGCTTGGAATTTAGCATTTCAGCACTCTCTTTGAGGAATGCAGCATAGATAAACCGAAACCCGGCACCGCCTGTCCCAATCTCTTCCTGCATACGCACAATATGCCCCAGATATTGCTTGAGATAGTCTGATTTTGTCGGGTTTTTGGCCAATTTCTGAATCTGACGCCCCATATAGCGAATACCTTTGGTTCCCACCATCGGTACCATCGGTGCTTTCATCAGCTTGCGGTTACGCTCAATCGCTGCCGGAATAGCTTTTTCATAATTGATATTATTTGGCGCTTCTAAAAGCTGATACATCCGCCCCTTGGGTGCCATCACCCCTTTAACAAAACGCGCTTTTTTCAATGAGGCCGCATCCGTACGCTTTAGCTCGGGAAATACCGGATCAGACACCACATATTCATCCCCCTCTTTGTGAGAGACGACCAAATTATGCGCATTAAAATGAAACCGCATATCCTCAGGCACGTAAGGCAGCCAATAAATGCTCGTTTGCAGTCCCACAGATTTACCTGCATCCAGCGCCCTATCTAGGGCTGCCATGCCTTCATCTGCATTCGAAAAAGTCTCAGACTGCCAATTTGCATTCATCGCCTTGGCGGAGCCTTTCATAATGCTCCCTGGCAACATGCGATAGGCTATTAGAGGCATCCCCGCCATTTTCACCATCGGCAAATAAGCAAAAATCAAACTGGATGATAAGCCAAACGCCATTGGTTCGCTCATCGGGACGCCAGAAGCAGAAACCAGATTTGCCACCACACCGCTTTCACAATGTGCTGATTGACGATGTTCAAATTGGGTCATGAATTGGCTTTCGGCGTGTCTGTATCAGCATCAGGCAGGCTTTTCAGCGTCTGCAAATCTATACCCATCGCCTCACAATATGGCGCGAGTTTCGAATCCGGTAATGCATTGAATATTTTAGGTTTTAGATGGCGCTTCACACGCCAAGCACCATATCCAGTTGAAGATGTCAGCGTCGCCATATCCATGCGTTTATCAAACATATGGTATTCTAGCGGCGATGTCTCACCCGCTTTCCCGCGCAATAAAGCCGCATTGCGTTGCGCCTCTAAAGCTTCCACCGCCGCCACAGTTGCATAGGTTTCAACTTCCCAGCCAGAGGATGCAACGCCTGTATATTTACCATCATTATCAACGGCATACATCAGCTTGCTTTCACCGCCATATGTGCGGGATTTATCCTGCGGGACCTCATCCTTTTTCATGATGGCTAACTCCTAGAAACCTTTAGACGACAGTAAACAGCATGAAAGCTGTGCTAAAGCGCCCACTTTCTGGCACCCAGCACATGATCTTTTCACCAGATTTCAGCTTACCTGATTTGAGCAACTCATCCAGCATAATGTAGATAGATGCTGATCCTGTATTTCCTTTGGTAGAAAGGTTAGTGAACCATTTCTCCATGGGAATTTCAAAGCCACCCGCCTTGAGCGCATCAAACAAACGCACGCGGAAATAATCAGACGAATAATGCGGAACAAACCAGTCTACATCATCAGGTGTTATTTTGTGTTTCTCAGCGACTATAGGCACCGGCTTTTGCGCGGCATACATCATGATATTTTCGTTTAACAGTTTTACATCCTGCTTCACAGACATCACGGAATCTGCATCGCGCTCTTTGGCTGTCATGCTTGTCCAGCCACGTGTCGTGCCATCTTCGTTTTTGACCGCCCCTGCATACATACAGGTTTCCATCTCACCAGCATAAGAATAGACATCAATCCATTCCACTTTCAGATTAACGGCTCCATCACGCGGCGCACTTTCAAGCATAAGCGCCCCTGCGCCGTCAGAAAGCATCCAGCGGATAAAATCTTTTTCAAAAGCGATTTCAGGATTTTCTTCCAAAGCTTCTACTTTTGCATCAAGTTCTGCTTCAAAATTATGCGCTGATAAAATAGTCGATGCATTTTCAGAACCTGTCGCCACAGATGTATCTGCCTCACCCGAAGCCACTGACATATATGCATACTTTAATGACGTCACACCTGCCAGACACACTCCCGCAGTCGCACTCACTTCAATAGGTGGTAATTTTAATTCTCCCTGCACCATAACACCATGGTTTGGAAAAATCTGATCCGGCATGGATGTCCCACATGCCAAAACCTGCACTTCATTCAGCTTAGATGGTTCATCTAACCCGCGAACAGCTTCGGCTGCCAGTTGTGCGTTGGAATAAGTTGGCTTGCCTGTTTCTGGATCAATCGCATAATGACGTGAAACGATCTTGTTTGAACGCAAAATCATACGGCGCGCACGTGAGGGACGTCCACCAGCTTGCCCGAGGATTGCCTCCATCTCATCATTGGAAACGGCTTCTCCCGGCATAAATGCCGCACTACGCGTTACATAAACAGATCTAGTCACTTTACACTGTCCCTTTTTCGAGCTTTTCGGCTTGCTCTACATCCCATAATTCACGCCCCTCGCCTGAAGGACGCGCAAAATATGCTTTCTGACTTGCCACTTTTGCTTTTGTAAATGGCTTCAACAATTTTTTGACGACCGCCAGTATTGGCATAATTGTCAGCACAATGATCGCTAAAAACGTGAAATAGATTATCAAAATAAACTTACGTGCGATCGCATCAGGATTACCAAATTTGCGCATCAATCCTCCCCACATACGGAAATTACGCTTGGCAACTTTCTCCGATGCAATCAGACCCTCAGAGATTCTCACAGCTCCAAGACCAGACATCATGGGCGATGTGTCAGCAACATCTCTATTGGGCAATTGACGCACAATCGCATCCCCAAAACGAGACGCGTTTTCAATCTGCTCATCTGTCAGGCCGGCTTTGGGAATTTTGCCATTAAAATATGGTCCCTTATTTCCCGTCAACATCCAGATCGGCGTTGAATAGAATGTATAGGCAGCATGTGCTTCATCAACCAGCACCACATTATCAATCAGATGGCCGCCTAGATCATCAACACGTTCTTTGATGCTCTCTTGTGCCATCAACCACATATTGCGGCATCCAATTAACGTCATCACAGGTTTACCATTGATGATTTTACGCGCTGCTTCAGATTTCAAAAATGAAATAATCGGCGGACAAGGTGATAAAAACCATGCCTGATATCCAAGAATAATCAGATCAAACTCAGCATCGGTATCAAGACCTTCTGGCTCAATAGCCGGTGCGTCTTCATACACACATTCAGGCATTGTATCGAAGAAATTGAAGAAATTCCAAGGAAACGGAAATTTACGGTGCGTCTCTAAAGTAATCCGAGTGACTTCAATCTGAGTCGATTCATTTACTGGCCCCAAAACTGAATCCATTAACCGACTTAGTTGACCTGTTTGGGAAAACCCAACTGCCAATACTTTAAGCATCCCCGCATATCCTTCATGACCCGATATTGCCAACTGGCAATATCATCCTACTCATCACCCGTGCTTTTCATCTTCAATCAGCACAAAGAACATCACATGTACGACACTGTTATCCAAATGCCCACTGCGCTAAAATGAAATCCCACCTGTCTATCGTGAGTCATTTAGCAGCTATACTTAAAACCCCAACCCCTGTGCTGAGGAATTTCAACGGAATGACACAAATTTGATTTTTCCCAAGCAATTATATGCTGCTATTGCTGTATAAATGCCAATGAACTCGACGATAAGATAAGCGTAACACACACGACATCAAGTTGACTTAAGGACACTTTGAAATACCCTGTTTTGGTTTCCTCAAACGCTATCTCAAATTCAATATCGGGTTTGATAAGCGCCCTCAATTTCAATTTGGAAAAACCACATAGCCGCTCAATATTTGCGTGCTCCAAAACGACCTGTTGCGCGGCTTCAACGAGCAATGCTGCTGGGATAACCGGATCGCCGGGAAAATGCCCGGGTAAACTAGGATGGTCAGAACTGATAGTTTGATTTACACGCATTTGCCTTAATCCAGTTCTACGCTCAACCTTGTTAGATTTCTTCCGCAATAAAGACAGATGAACATGACCGCAATATCAGACCTGATACCACATACCGGAAACATGGTGCTCATCAATACTGTACAGTCTTGCAACCAAGACGACATTATTTGCACAACTGACACACATTTTTCGCCCACAAACCCACTACGAAATGCACACGGATTACCCATTAGCGCCGCACTGGAATATGGCGCACAAGCAATCGCGCTTCATGGCGCAATGAATAAATCCCAGTCGGAAAAGTTCCCAAAAGCGCTAATCGTCGCCGTTAGACACGCTGATTGGACAACAGATTGGCTTCACACAATTGATTCAGAACTCATCATACAAGCGAGCATAGCAACACGCATGAATGCGCTTGCCCGCTACACGTTTAAAATCTCTTCAAAATCAGATAATAGCTATATATATCAAGCTGATGTGTCTGTTTCGATCAGCTAGCATCAATTGCATTTAGCAATTGTCGTAGATCCGATGCATCCTCAAGAAACAATGTATCTCTTGCCTGATAATTGCGTTCACGGGCAGCTAGGTATTCGTCCCAATCAGCAGATTTTAGAAACGCGATCAAAGCCTCGCTACTTGCCTCTGGTAACACATAGCCTAAATTGTGTTGCGCCACATAATTTGCACTCTCTTGTCCCGATATTGTCAGTGGGACAACACCTAGTGCACCGCCCTGATATACACGGTTAGGAAGCAATAAAGGCGAATTACCTTCAGGGTCAAAATAGTCAGCACACCAATTAAAATGCGCAGATCCATATATTTCTTCTAAATCATCAGGCGTGCGGTATTCGCCGCCAAATTCCACATTTTCAATGCCTGAAAATGTCTGCTCAAAAAGCTCAGGATAGATGGTCTGCTTACCACGCAGATAAAATTTTACCTTTGAACCCATAGCCTTAGCAGTATCGGCCAGTATTTTCATAGAAGCCGGACAACGCAATGTTCCATGCCAACACACAACCCAAGGCGATACGCCCTCTTCCGGCTTTACGCGATGGGCATTCATTTGCTCTGGCGTTGGCATGTCACCCATTTGTTCGGAAAGAAGCTTATTCTCCCAAACAAAATGCTTGCCGTTATAATTTTGATATTTCTCAAAATATCCACGTATAAACCCCGGAGATGTCACAACCAGTAAACTGATCTGATTGAGAATGATCTTCTCTAACCCCCGAAACACTTTTCCCTTGAGACCTTTGCCAAAGAAAAATTCTTGAATATCAGGTACATCATAAATCAGCTTCGCTTTTGAACCCGTCAAAACTTTTGCCAACATACCAATAAACATCATATCAAAATTGCGTGCCATTATGAATTTGGCACTGCGTAAATCCTGTTTATGATCAACAAGTATCTTCAGCCCTTTAAGCAATGCGGGCACCCGCTTTGCGTAATTATTATCAGCAGTAATCCCTAACTCGACATTGTCCCATTCGGGTTGATAATCAGCGTTATTTTTTTCACGACGGAAGAAAAAACCTTTTAATTCAACCCCTGCACTCTCTAGCGCGAGCGTGCGTTTGCGTGCATCAACATGTGTACAATCATGTCCTAGAAAGACACCTTTTCCATAGCTGACTAAAGAAGCGCGTTCTTGAGCATCTGAGTTATTGGCCATAAAAATCTCTATCCAAAACGAAAAATCGGTACAAACATTCTTCAAAACAACTGCAATCGATACGCCAGACAAGCGAACACTTTATAAAAATGGACTCAAGAATTGGAAACAAGCACATATAGCTGCAAAAAAAAGCAGCAAATCAGCAGGCATTTGTGAGATTCATGAAATTTCGGACACGAAATCATCGACATATCGCCATGGCTGGTTAGATTACACCTAATCATTTCGTATTAGAAACAAAGATCGTTCACGCGGGGAGCATTTCGTGGAAACTTTAGTCGGTCTCATAGACAATGTGAGCAATTTCATTTGGGGTGGCACATGGGGAGATCAACGTATTCTTCCTGTTGGTCTTCTCGCAGTATTTTTGGTCGGGACGGGCATCTATATGATGATCCGTTTAGGAGGACGTCCGTTAACTCGCTTCATTCCTGCTTTGAAAGAAGTGTGGGATGGCCGTAAGGCTCAAGGTGAAGAAGGCGCGATTACACCGTGGCAAGCTCTTTCTACCGCCCTTTCTGGTCAAGTTGGAACAGGTAACCTTGCCGGTGTTGCCACTGCATTGGCATTGGGTGGTCCCGGTGCGATTTTCTGGATGTGGGTCACTGCCATATTAGGTATGGCACTCGCATTCTCTGAATCTAGTCTAGCCATAAAATATCGTGAATGGGATGAATACGACCGCGTAAACGGTGGTCCAATGTATTACATCAAAAACGGTTTAAGCAAAAACTGGGGTTGGCTAGCTGTCCTATTCTGTATCGGGACACTCGCTTCAGCGATGGCAACTGGATCTATGATTCAGGCTAACTCTATTACTGAAGCCGCAAAAGAAGTGGCTGCTTCGAGCTTTAATTTCCACCTTCCCGGCTGGGCTGTTGGGGCTGTCATCGCAGCACTTGTGTTCGCAGTCATCGTCGGCGGTATTAAATCTATTGGTTCTGTTGCCGGTAAAGTCGTACCTGTTATGGCAGGGCTTTACGTTGTAATCGCTTTTGTCGTTCTAATGATGAACATTACAAAAGTACCCGGCGCTTTTGCAGATATTTTCACATATGCATTTGGCTTTAAACAAGCCGTTGGGGGGGCCGCAGGTTATGGTGTGATGCAAGCTGTTCGCTTTGGTATCGCTCGCGGTCTATTCTCAAATGAAGCAGGACAAGGATCCGCGCCTATCGCTCACGCTGCAGCGCAAACCAAAAATCCAGTGCAACAAGGTGAAATCGCTATGATTGGTGTGTTCATTGATACAATGGTGATTTGTACAATGACTGCATTGGTGATCCTGACTGTTCAGGGTGATTTCAGACGTAATTCTGCAACAATTGCAGCAGATGCATGTTTTGCAGCCGACCTTATTTCAATACCAGCCCACCCAATTGAAGGTGAGAGCTATTCCAAAGGTGACCTATTCCCTACAGCAACACAAATTGGACGAAATTCACTTCTTGCCCATAATGGAGCTGTTGCGCAGGAATTACTGCTTTCATGTCAGGAAGCGGATGCAAGTCTCGTATCTGACGAAGCTATAAAAGCGTCATACCCAGATGTATTTAGATCTATTTCTGGTGATCAATATGACATACTTATAGCCGCGCAATCAGATTCAGAAACAGATCCAACGCTGCTAGAAGCCACGATAGAGCGACTTGCAGATATTGAAGCCCAAGCGGATTCAACTCTGACAAAAGTCAAACACGCATGGGAGTCGGATGCCGATTCTGCAGCCATTACCACACGTGCCTATGGCGCAGCCTTCCCAGGTGGTGAGTGGGTTGTACCAATAGCGCTCTTCTTCTTCGCATTCACAACAATTATTGGTTGGTCTTATTATGGGGAACAAGCACTCACATATCTTGTCGGTGAATGGGCAACTCACCCATTCCGTTTTGCTTGGGTCGCCGTTGTCTTTGCCGGAAGTCTCGTCACAAACACAGATTCATTGTGGCGCTTAGGTGATATTGCCAACGCGACAATGGCAATTCCAAACTTGATAGCGATTATAGCACTATCAGGTGTGGTTATCGCTATGCATAAGAAAAACGGTGATCCTGATGCACCAGAAATTTCTGAAGAAGATAAATCAGTCTAATCCTGATAATCGGATTTAAAACAAAAAAGGCCGCATCATACTTAAAATGATGCGGCCTTTTTTTAATGCTGCATTATCAGTCCGTTTTAAAGGAAGAAATCAGCGTCTAATTTGTAGATTTTTCATCCCAATTCAAACGGTTCCGTACAGAATATTCTTGTGGGCGTTGAAACCGTTTTTGGCTTGTTAATGGAGCTGGCTGACGAATAAGCTGATCACCTGATTCCACAATTTCGTGTTCAGCATTCAAAAGCTCTTCTTCACTCATATAACTATATGAAGATACACCATGCTCAAGCATCTGGTCCGCAGCTTGGCGTCCTGTAACTGCTGCTGCATAAGCTTCAAATTCACTCGCCATACTCTCGGCGCGATCCATTGTTTTTTTCTCGTGTAAAACTTGGCGCACTGGCGCTTGATATGCATTGTGACGCTCAGCTTCACGCGTTTCCAAAATCACTTCATGTGCGGGTGCTTGAGGCATAATAGTGTGTGATTGCGGCATGATTTCCGGTTGGAAATGTGATTGATTTTGAACATGGTTTTGCACAGGCGCTGTATAAACTGGTTCTGAATAAGACGATGTCTGAGAGTGCGATGATAATGCTTGACGTGAAGAAATTCCGCCACCCAGCCCCAAATGGCGCATTGTTTCCATCGTTACAAACCCCTGATGAGGCAGGCCATTTGCTGCTTGGAATTGACGCACAGCCTCTTCAGTCTGTTTGCCGATAATCCCATCGATTGGTCCAGAATAGAAACCACGCTCGCGCAATGCAATTTGCAAGTCACTTATTGAAGATGTCTGAGCATTTGTATCACAAAGAACCTCAACCCACTCAAAACGCTCAGGCGCACGCAATACAGTGCGTTCTACAATTGCTGTGCGCGGAGCAGTCATGGATCTAGACGTACTTGCCGGAGAGATGATTTCTTGCGTAGATAATGTCTTAAATTCTGGCGGTGTTGGAATTTCTGCCACACCACCACGATCGACCAATACCTGTTTTTGAACAGTCGCATATTGTGCTTCTACAGGGATACGTGTCACCTGCTCAGGCTGAACCATCACGCGACGAGTCACAGTGCGCGTTTTTGCAGGCACATCAACCAGACAATAAACCTGCCCAGTTTGTTCATCTATTTTGCGATGAGATGATAGGTTCGTACCCGCTTTCCAAACTTTGCGGGCTTCTTCAACAATGATTGTTTCTGTCACATCTTCAAATCGAGCAGCAATCACCTGAAGACGCTCATGCGCTGGTTTCACCAAGACTTGTTCTGTGACTGTTTCATATACGGGCTGACGCACTTCATAGCGTACACCTTGATCTTTGACCTGAACATCAATTGATGACGGCCCAAATTGAGTGTCATTGACGACAAGACGTTCATGCGCGTCTTCCACCACAACTGTTTCAGGAACAATATCATATACAGCTGGCAAAGTGATGCGTGCAAAACACTGACCCGCTTGCGCATCAGGCAAAGCACCAGCAGGGCTAAATGCACTATGTCCATTTGCATGGGGTCCGGCTGCTTGGGCCGACCCAGCAAATCCTATAGCTATCGCTGCCGCTGCCAATAACTTCTTTTTCATTTCAAAACCCCAATTAAGTGTCCGAACTGGCTATAAATCTTCGCTCATACAGCGAATTTCATCAAAGATCAGCAAATTCGGTGCCAGCCAAAGTCTCCGGTTTGACCGTATAATCTTCTTTCTCAGGCATTAAACAACAATCTTATTGGAATATAGCTAACGTCGTGAAACTAAGTTTTTCAGGAAAATTAGTATATCGACAACACTTTAGTCTGTTTGACCAACTTAGGTGTTTGCAGTCTTGTCTCGGACGGGCTATGTCCTATTTCTAAAAGAATTACGGGACATCGGGAGTTTAGTATGACCACGCCAGACCTAGAGCCACGCCAAAACTGGACGAAGGATGAAATAGCAGCAATTTATGAATTGCCATTACCAGATCTTTTCCTAGCAGCTCAACAGGTCCGCAAAGCAAATTGGCCTGAAGGCCGTATGCAAAAATCGCAACTTCTCTCCATTAAGACAGGTGGATGCGCCGAAAACTGTGGCTATTGTTCCCAATCAGCTCATTTCGACACAGGCATTCCAGCATCTAAACTAATGGATGTTGAAGCCGTTGTTGGAGAAGCCCGCAAAGCCAAAGAAAATGGCGCAGACCGTTTCTGTATGGGGGCAGCTTGGCGCTCTCTCAAAGACCGTGACCTGCCTAAAGTCTGTTCCATGATTGAAGCAGTAAAAGCTGAAGGCATGGAAACATGCGTGACTTTGGGTATGCTAAAAGATGGTCAAGCAGAAGCGCTCTCACAAGCTGGCTTGGACTATTACAACCACAACCTTGATACTTCGCGCGAATATTATGAAAGCGTTGTGACAACACGCACTTATGAAGATCGAATCGAGACACTTGGCAAAGCCCGCAATGCTGGCTTAAACCTCTGTGTCGGCGGTATTCTTGGTATGGGTGAAGGCCGCCACGACCGTATTGGTCTACTTCATGAGCTTGCTCAACTTACACCTCACCCTGAAAGTGTTCCAATCAATATGCTAGTGCCAGTTGAAGGCACACCACTTGGTGAAGCTGCTACGAAACCACTTGAAATCGTTGAACTTGTTCGCGCTATAGCAACAGCTCGTATCATCTTCCCCAAAAGCTGGGTACGTTTATCAGCAGGACGCGAAGCCATGTCCTCTGAAGGACAAATGCTCTGTATCTTGGCGGGTGCCAACTCAATCTTTGTTGGCAACAAATTGCTTACGGCTGACAACCCAGAAATGAGTGAAGATGACAGCTTGCTTGCTGCTATGGGTGTTGAACAAGGTACGATTGCTGACAAACCACCAGCTTGCGCACCAACAGCAATACCCGCTGAATAAGTAAATCATTCTACAAACAAAAAAGCCTGCTCACTCAAGCAGGCTTTTTTTATATCAGTTTTCTAGTGCTTTAATCTTGATTGAAAACAATCACAGACGCCAGAACGACCTGTGATGCACCTTTGCCTAATTGTTTATCGACAGCACGCTGCATGCGTCCTTCAAGAATATCTAGATCTGGCACCATACCCTCGCGATACGGCCCATTCGCGTATCCTGTCACAGCAATACGCAAATTATCCATAATGCGCGGGCGAATTGCCTCTACATGTTTGCGTGTTTTCGATTTTTCTATGTGCAGGCCAGCATCAACAGCCATAACTGCGGATACAGCAAACCCTGAAGCAACAGAAACGCGAATTCCAAAAAATGGTACATAATCCTCAGAGCCAGATATTTTCTTCGCTGTTGGATCAATCTGACCGGAAGAAGCTTTCGCGGCTGGTGCCAATGCATACGCCATTGGGCTGGCCAACGCCAACACAATAGTCGCAATAAGAGCAAATCGTGCAGAATAGAATGTCATAACACCCTTATACACCAACACACTTAAGCACTCGTTACACTGTTGAGGCCACATTAAGGCTATTTTACATCACAAAGCGTTCATCTTCTTACCTCTTCCTCTTGTAATCGCACCAGATAACTCTTTAGTGCTTAGTAGTTTTAAGAAAATGGAATGATTTGTGCGTATAGTTTCGCAAACTATATTCCTAAGGAGATAAGAAATATGCTGGCTGTGCTCGATGTCGTTATGATGGCCCTTCAATTATTGGTGTGGGTTCTCATTGCACAAGCTGTGTTATCTTGGCTGATTGCATTTGGGATTGTGAACACTCGCAACCAATTTGTATCAACAATCTATAGTATCACGCACCAAATCTCTGATCCTCTGACTAAACCAATTCGAAGATTTATCCCTTCTATGGGTGGTTTGGACCTGTCTTTCATTGTTCTGATTTTTGCAATCTACTTCTTGCAAAGCTTCATTGTGCGCTACCTCTACCCTGCATTCAGCAGCGCAGGTATCTAGCGCATAATTGATGTCCACTTTCTGGAAAACTCGCGACGATGATTTAGACATCGTCGCGCGCGTCACACCTAATGCATCAAAAGACGCCGTTGAAGCACCAAAACAAGACGCCGCAGGCAGAACCTACCTAAAACTCCGTGTGCGCGCTATTCCCGACAAAGGAAAAGCCAATAAAGCCGTCGAAAAACTACTTGCGAGCCATTTTAACCTTCCCAAATCAAAAGTAGCTGTAGTCAAAGGGTCCACGGATCGGTTAAAGACCATTCGCATCAGCGACGGTGCTGACTTATCCAGCCAACTTGCAGAAAAGTATGGAGATAGACATGGCGACAAGAATTGATGGAAAAGCGATTGCAGCGGATGTGCGCGTCAATGTAGCCAAGGCAGTCTCAGAACTCCCATCTCAGCCTACACTAGCCGTTATTCTTGTCGGAGAAGACCCTGCCAGCCAAGTTTACGTCAACTCCAAAGTCAAACAAACGCAAGAATGCGGTATGCGCTCGCTCCATAATGTCCTACCGGCAAACGCCACGCAGGACCAAGTCGAAGCAGAAATCGCTAAACTAAATGATGATCCTGAAGTCGATGGAATTTTGCTTCAACTTCCCTTGCCAAAAGGCTTGGACGCTGATGCGGCGATAGAAAAAATCAGCCCAGATAAAGATGTAGATGGCCTAACAGAAGCCTCAGCGGGTCGTCTCGTTTTGGGGAAACCTGGCCTTCGTCCATGCACACCCTCAGGATGCGTCATCCTAGCCAAACGCGCTTTAGGAAATGACCTTTCAGGCAAGAATGTTGTGGTTGTTGGACGTTCAATTTTAGTTGGAAAACCAGCTGCTCTGCTTTTCCTCGCTGAAAACTGCACCGTCACAATTGCGCATTCACGCACCAAAGACCTTGCAGCTGTTTGCCGCGAAGCTGATATTCTTGTGCCTGCCGTTGGTCGCCCACAAATGCTTACGGGCGAATATGTAAAACCCGGCGCTGTCGTCATTGATGTTGGTATTAACCGGATTGATGCCCCTGAACGCGGCGAAGGTAAAACACGTCTTGTCGGTGATGCTGAATTTGACAGCTGCGAGGCTGTAGCTGGACACATCACACCTGTTCCCGGCGGAGTTGGACCGATGACAATCGCTTGCCTCTTGCAAAACACTGTGCTGGCAGCATGCGCGCGTCGAGGCTGGAAAATACCCGATATTTTAAACAGCTAAATGTCTGGCTCAAAATATCGCAATCGCCTCCCCCATGCTTGGTTTCAATCTCTTTGGACCAAGCAAGATGGCAATTGCGCAATTTGCGGTGAGCCTATGCCAAATTCACGCTTTGAAACGCCACATGCAAATGTTTGGAAAAAACAGCGGCCGACATTTGACCATATCATTCCCAAATCAAAACACGGCGATGACAAAATAGAAAACCTGCAACTTGCTCACGCGATTTGCAACAAAACCAAGGGCAATCGCCTATAAATCCACGCCTTAAGAATGGGAAGTTTCCACCAAGACTTCAAATCTGACTTTCCCTCGCTCTATCTTCCTGCCATAGTTAATGCGGGGACAAAGCAAGGGATATGCTATGAGAAACGGACTAAGACCAAAATCACTAGAGACACACCTTTTTAGTGACGGACCTAAACGTATATTGGCGTTAGATGGTGGCGGCGTCCGTGGCATACTCACATGCGGTATTCTTGAGCAAGTCGAAGCAAAACTTGCCGGACGATTGCCTGAAGCAGAACGTGAAGATTTTCGCCTTTGTCATTATTTCGATTTGATAGCCGGCACCTCCACAGGCGCAATCATGGCGACCCTGCTGGCGATGGGATATAAAGTCAGCGAAATAAAATCACTCTACAGAACACTTGCCAATGATGTATTTGGTCAGAAAAAACACGGCATTATTGGCATGGTGCCCAAGTTTGACTCGCGTAAACTCACTAAAGTGATCAATACATGTTTTCGTGATTTCCTGATCAGCAAAGGCGCTGACCCAGCGCATAGGCTAGAATTAGGGTCTGAATATCTGCAAACCGGATTAATGATCTGCTCAAAGCGGATTGATAAAGGCAGCCCGTGGGTACTCACCAACAATCCCAAATCGAAATATTGGGAATGGAATTCTCCACATTGGCAAGGCTATTACGATGCAAATGGCGGCCCCGGCGAAAAATTTATCGCCAATAAGCATTACATCCTTCAAGAAGTAGTGCAGGCATCAGCGTCAGCCCCTTTCTTTTTAAGCCCTGTTGAAAAGCAAATTTCATCAGCCGAAAAAGCGCTATTCTTTGATGGCGGTGTCAGCCCACACAATAATCCGGCCATGCAAGCCTTTCTTGTTGCAACATCAAAATGGCGCGACAATGCCAAGCCTTGGCCAAAGTGGAATGGAGAACCAAAATCTCCTTTCGGTTTTGGATGGAAGACAGGGCCAGAAAACATCTCTGTATTGTCCCTTGGAACTGGTGCATACCGGCCAACATTCAGCGTAAAAGATTTTAAAGGCAAAATGGCTGGCCTAAAAGCAATTGAGGCCCTGCGCGGCATGATACCAGACACATCAACAAATGGTCTCACATGGCTTCAAGCTATGTCCGATCCCGCCTTCCCAGTCAAAATCAATTCAGAACTTGGCGATATGGATGATCTGGGCATTATGAATGACTCCCTACTCCACTTCCAACGCATTGATCTGGACCTTGATGAACCAGCCGTACGCGACATTATTGGCGATGATGCCTTTGAGGGTGAAAATTTCCTCGGAGCCTTTGAGAAAAAAGGCGTTGATGGATTAATCAATTCTATGCGCGCTCTGGAAAACTCGGCCAGCACCAATATGGATCGCCTTGAATCTATTGGTGAACATTTAGGGCAATACTGGTTTGGCATGGACCGTTTTGGACGCAAACCTACCCCCTCAAGAGGTGATCCAAAAGCAGATCCAGCATCTTTAATTCTTCCTCACCACTTTGACGGTTAAACTCTTACTTCACTATTTCGGGTATATGTGAAATAAAGCCGGAAAAATGCTTCCTGGAGCATATTTGAGTGGAGTTTATCATGCCCGTACAAAACCGGTTATCACTGCGTGTTGGCTTATCTATTTTGATGCTCGGCTTTTCCAGCAATGCCTTTGCGCAAGAAGAACCATTCCGTTTTGACAACCACCTCCCCGAAGACATTAGCGTGTCTGGCGAAACTCGCATGCGCTATGAAGCGCTTAATGGGCAATTTCGCGCTGGCGGTACGGGTAGCGACCAGATGTTGTTATTTCGGACACTCATTCACGCAAAACTGGATACCGGACCAGTCACTTTCGGTATAGAACTTCAGGACAGCCGCACATATCTAGACGATAAAGACTCTCCAAATTCCAGCAGCATCACCAACCCGCTCGATATTCTGCAATTATACGCCAATTTCCAAACACCAGGCCTATTGGGTTCTGGTTCACAAATGGACATCACACTGGGCCGACAAACTGTCAGCATTGGCTCAAAACGCCAAATTGAACGTGTCTCATTTGCCAATGTCATAAAAGCCTACACAGGCATCCATGCTGTCTCCACAAATGATCGCGGCGATGAACTTCATCTCGCTTATGTTGTACCAATAGACCGCAATCCTGCTGATCCTTCAAATGATTTGAATGACAATTCTCTTTCAGGTGACAGTGAAGAATGGGATCGCCACATCTGGAGCGTTCACTACCGCCGCTCAGATTTCATACCTTCTATTGCAAAAGATATATGGGGCGAAATCTTCGTTTACGGACTAAATGAAAAAGACAATGCAATCACAGCCACACCAAATAAAGAGTATATCGGCCCCGGCTTCCGACTCTACCGCAAACCAATATCTAGCCAATGGGATATGGATATTGAAGGCGTATGGAGAACCGGTACGCGCCGTTCCACTTCATTAGTCTCAGATACAACAGATTTAGATGTCGATGCACAAATGCTTTTCTCAGCCATTGGTTACACATTCGATACACCTTGGCAGCCCCGCCTTGCGCTTGAATATTACTATGCATCAGGCGATGAAGATCCAAATGATGACAAATATGACCAATATGAACGCCTGTTTGGATCTCGCCGCACCGACCTCAACAACACATCAATTCACGGTCCGCTAACACCCGCAAACTTATCTGCCCCAGGTGCGCGTATCCAAGTAAAACCCAATTCGCGCTGGGATGCTCGCCTCGCCTATTCTGCCGCTTTCTTGGCATCCAGCACAGATAACTGGGTAATTGCCAAACAACGCGACATCACAGGCCAATCAGGTGATTTCATCGGGCACACACTCGATGGCCGCGCGCGTTATTGTCTCATTCCAGAAAGTTTGCGTCTAGATGTCGGTGCATCTGTATTTCTCAAAGGTGATTTTGCGAAAAATGCACCAAACGCATCCAATGAAGATGAGACATTCTTTGGCTATTCTTCATTTATTTTCAGCTTTTAATTGGCTTCCGTACAAACATTCACTTGTTGTGAACACATAACGCGCTTACATGAGAGTCTGGTGGTTTGCTGCGGCGTTTGTGTAGGGAAGTTTTATTCCAGCGACCTTACATTTTCATCAGGGAGCTGGCTCTGGTCTGGATCGTGGTCCTAACTACCTGGTGCCCACCTAGCTTGCTGGGTCGATGGGAATACACATACCCCACGGCGTTTGTGGCGCCACCTCTATTAAACTGGATAGGAATAAAATTTGTCATCTCCGAACGCGCAGCAAAAAGACCTTCTTCGAGCTCACATGAAGGAGATTCGCGCCGAATCCGCAGCGCGAGACCCTGATGCTGCTGACAAACTAGCAAAACGTTTTCCATTAAAATTACTTGATCGCTTTGGTCCCGTTGTGGCGGGATATCGCGCCATTGGCGATGAGCTTGACCCACTTCCCCTTCTTAATAGATTGAGAAGAAAAGGCGCAAAAATCGTTCTGCCACGTGTGGAAAGCTCTGGAGAAATGACTTTCCGCTTGCATGAAAAGCCAGAAGATCTCGTCAAAGGTCCGTTTGGTTTGCTGCAACCTGCTTCCGACGCTATCGAGATCCGCCCCAAACTTGTTCTCGCGCCCAT
Source organism: Hirschia sp. (assembly GCF_058892565.1). NCBI lineage: Bacteria > Pseudomonadati > Pseudomonadota > Alphaproteobacteria > Hyphomonadales > Hyphomonadaceae > Hirschia > Hirschia sp. The sequence goes on from NZ_JBZXVU010000034.1 coordinate 48,811, forward strand.
GCTTGCCTTTGATGCACGCGGCACGCGCCTTGGATATGGTAAGGGCTATTATGATCGCGCCATAAAAGAGCTGCGCGCAGATGGCCCCTGCTTTTTTGTTGGCCTTGGTTATTCCCAGCAACAAGTGGATGCTGTTCCATCCGAAGCGCATGACATCGCGCTAGATTGGGCAGAAACACCAAATAATTCTGTACCTTTGTTTCTTGCGCGCGCAGCACCGCAAAACCAAAAAGACGAATAGCGCCTCGAATACTTCCCAATTGTATGATCTAATTGATTCAGACGGTCACTTAGCGACACGCAAAACAGGAAGCCAAGATGAAAACCATTTCTTCCATATCAAAAGCTATAACGCTTGCAGTATTGGCAACAATTGGATTGAACGCTTGCTCCCATGCCAATCAAGACGATGATCACGGCAAAGACACACAGGCCTGCAAATTTCAGATCGAAAATGCTTATGCTTGGGTCAATCATATGCCTCAGCCGCGCATTGAAAATGCCAAGACACCTCAAAAAAATCGGATCTTACATATCAAAGCCGAGCTCGTCCCTGCAGACGCATTCGCAGCTTTAGAGCGAAATAATGAGATGACGACAGAAACAAATTTAGTTCTCAATATCGTCGAATCCGACACTACTTTATCAAACGAAACAGGCGCTAAATATTCCGAAGGCATGGCAAGACCGCCTTTTGAAACAGTCTCTATTCACTGTAACGGACTGCAAATTTTCACGATAGATGAAATCACGAAGGTTCACTAACAACGCCCTAGCTATTCACAATCGGCCGACAAAGGCGTAAAGCCTCCCTTTTACGCCCCTTGCCTATGTGGACTTCTCTATGCGTTTAGCCTTTTTCGGAGATGTGGTCGGTAAATCCGGTCGCGCTGCTGTTATTGATAATCTTCCAGACGTCAAATTTGACCTTGGTCTGGATTTTGTCGTTGTAAACGGTGAAAACGCTGCCGGCGGGTTTGGCATAACCGAAAAAATCGCAAACGATATTTTTGACGCTGGTGC